>CAYHAT010000081.1:0-11281 GCA_964354675.1 uncultured Actinomycetota bacterium
TACCGCGAGAGCATCCACCCCGGGCTGGGGCAGTTCCTGCTGACGGAGGGCAAGACGCCCAACGCTGCGGGGCTGCTACCTGGGTACATAGACACCTTCACCCGCAAGGTGACCCGCTGGAAAGACGAGATCGCGCCCCAGGCAAAGTTGCGCGCGGTGATGTGGGACGTTTGCCCCATCTACGCCGGCCTGCTCCCGCGCACGCGCCAGATGCCCTACCACGGCGACGGCATGCTCATCATCGGCGATGCGGCGGGGTTCGAGGCATCGGCCTTCGGCGACGGCGTCCCCAACGCGTGGTTCTCGGCGGAGATCGCCGCGGATGTGGCCATCGAGGCCCTGGCAGCGGGGGACTCTTCCGCTTCCTTCCTGCACCGCTATGAAGAGCGGGTACGAGCCCACCCCTTCATCATCCACACCATCTCCGATCCCCGCAGGTGGAACATGCGCCTCCTCCTCAAGAGCAGGGACGAAGAAGAGTTCAAGGCGAAGGTCAAGGACCACTGGGGCATCGGCGCCTTCCGTTGGCGCAACATGGGCGGTCCGGTCGTCAAGGCCTCGCTGTCGGCCTTGAAGAAGAACCCGGCCATCGCCGCGGAATGGGCCGGCATGTTCCGGCGTTACTTCGACAACTGGGAGCGCAACCGCTTCGACCGCCTCTCCACCCAGGCGTGAACGGCGCTGGTACGCGGCGACCGGCATGCCGGAACCAGGCCGGACCGCTGCCGGTCTAATCGGGTGGACGGGGCGCAATAGTGATGGCGAAAAGGCCTCGGGGAGACAGACCTACGAAGTCGGCTGTAGAAACCGTTGAGAGAAGGAGGGCGGCCATGAGGAAGGCGTATATCCCGATCGTACTTTTGTGCATCGTGGTCCTGGCCTTTGCCGGATGTGGCGGAGGTGGTGGGGGCGACGATGGGGGCCGCAAGGTCTATAGTGACCCGGACCAGACCATAGAGGTCAAGGTCGGCGAGGAGTTCGTGATCGCCCTGGATTCCAATGCCACCACCGGGTACGCCTGGCAGCTCGCCGCTCCGCTCGAAGAGGATATCGTGACCTTGCTGGGTTCGGACTACATCCCCGAGCCGGGGGCCGAGAACAGGGAGGGCGCCGGGGGCACCGAGGAGTGGACCTTCAAGGCGACCGCAGCGGGTGAGACCACCATCTCCCTGAAATACGTCCGTTCCTGGGAGGAGGATGAGCCCGAGCCAGAGACGACGGATTTCAAGGTGACTGTCAGCTGATTTCTCTCAGGAGACGTTCCAGGCATGTTGCGAGGAGCGAAGAAGTAACGTCATTGCGAGGAGCGAAGCGACGCGGCAATCTCGCGTTGCCACAAAGGCACCACTCTTGCGATGTCGAACCCGAGCGTGCCTATCCTACGCCGTCACTGCGAGGAGCGAAGAAGTAACGTCATTGCGAGGAGCCGTTTTCGGCGACGCGGCAATCTCAACATCCCACGTGCTTCCATGTAAACCCATGCTGATGATAGAGACGCTGTAAAGCGGTCATAGAACCGATGCCACGGCATATGGAGAACGATGGGTAATAGGGGTTGCTTCGCTTACGCTCCAGGGTGACCGAGAATATGTGATCACATGGGTTCAAGCCTTGGGGTCAGCCCTCCACATTCCACATATATCTTCAAGCGCTATAGATTGAGCAGGTACCTTATTGGTTTATGTGGAATGTGGAGGGCTGACCCCCGGCTTGACATAGGCCTCTCGCATTATTCTCGGTCAGCCTGGCTCGCAATGACGTTGTCCAGACTCCCTCGCAATAACGTGTGAGGGTCGTCATAAGTGTTCCAGGTCTGACCCCAAGTCCGCCCAATGATCGTTAGCAATACTAATGAAATGACGAATGTTGAGGGCTGACCCCATTGGTTTCGCGTGCCTCAGGCAAGGGCTTTTTTGATCACGTCAATGACCGTGTCCGGCTGGAAGGGTTTGGTGATGAAGTCCTTCACGCCCCCCTCCAGTGCCTCCAGCATGAGCTGCTTCTCCCCCAGGGCGCTGCAGATGATTATCCTCGCTTGCGGATCGACGCTGAGGATGCCTTTCGCCGCGGCCATGCCGTCCATCTCCGGCATATTGATGTCCATGATCACCAGGTCGGGCTTCCAACGCTCATAGGCCCATATCGCCTCCGCCCCCGTCTCCGCCTCCACGATGGCGTTGTAGCCGTTCTCGGCGAGGATGTTGCGCAGCATCATGCGCGTAAACAGGGCGTCGTCCGCGATGAGGATGGTAGCGGCCATGATCCCTGCTGGTTCCCTTTCTACTCCACTCACCCGCGGCCCGCTTATTCCCGGCAGACCGTCACATATTAACCATAGACGCATAATGCCCGGCCTGCAACACCGCTTAATCTATCGGTTGAACCTCCTGCTTTGTTGAGCCGTCCCGCAGCGTGAACTCGAAACACACGCCTCCTTCGTTATACGCCCTTATCTGTCCCTCGTAGACATCGACTACCTTCTTGGCTATAGCCAGCCCGATCCCGGTTCCCCCACCCTTGCCTTTGAACAGGGGCGCGAAGACCTTCTCCAGGTCCTCGGTCGGGATGCCTGGACCGTTATCCCAGACCCTGTAACGGTGGAGTCCCCCCTCTCCCTTCTCATAAGCGATGGTCACCCGCGGGTCCGGGCTGTCGTTGTACCTCACCGCGTTCCCGATAAGATTGCTGAAGAGCTGGTAGATATGGGTGGGGTCGGCCGTTACGCGGCCGAGGTCCCCGTCCGTGACTACCTCCATCCCCCTTTCCGTTATGGAGGCGGACCTCTCCTTCAATATGCGCTGTATGACTTCGCATACATCCACTTCCGTCACCTCTTCCATCGCCTGCCCCGCCTGCGCCAGGCTGAGGAGGTCTTCGACAAGCTGCCGCGCGGAGTCTGCGCTGCTGCGGATGATCTCCGCCGCCCTACCTATCTGCCTGACGTTATCATCCTGCATGGGCCTTGCGAGCATCTCCTGCAGTGCGTCGCTCGCCGAGATGATGATGGAGATCGGGCCCCGCAGGTCGTGGGAGACCACGTGGGCATAGGCGTCGAGCTCCCTGTTGATCCTCCTGAGCTCCTCCTCCGCCCGCTTGCCCTCGGTGATGTTCCTGGTGATGCTGCCCACCATGTAACCCTCACGTGTCTGGATCGGGAAGATCACCGACTCAATGATGCGATGCTGTCCGTCGGGGCGCTGTATCTCCCGCTCGTGCGCACGGCCGAACCAGTCGGCTTCATCTGTTCCCTGCAGATCGAGGATCGTGTTTTTCAGTGCCTCGTATGCCTGTGGCGTCCTGCGTTCCTCCATGGCCAGGCTGAACTGCACGTCCCAGAGGAACCTTCCCAACGCCTCATTCCGTGCTATCCCGACTATCTCCTCCTGGGCCCGGTTCCATTCGACGATGACTCCCTGCTTGTTCACAAGCACGATGCCGTCGGAAGATTGCTCCACGATGCTGCGGAACTTGTCCTCGCTCTCCAACAGGGCTTCCTCCATGCCCTTGCGTTCGGCCACCCTGCCCAGCCTTTCCGCCAGGGCGTTGATCAGTTCCCTCTCCTCCCCTATAAACGGCCCTTCGTCGGCTTCGGGCCTCTCTTCAAGGTAACAGACCTCCATGGCGCCGGCTTTCTCACCGTAGACGATGATGTCGCATGACTGCATCCACGCGGTAGCTCGAAAACCGTCGCTGCTGTATTCGCGGTCGTCGAGGGTTATCCTGGCGCATGCGACATCGCTGTACCGCCAACCGGGGGGCACGATCTCGACCGTTCTCTCGAGTATCTCCTCGAGGGTCAGGCCTTGCTGTTCGATGATGCTGGAGACCCCGTAGAGACATCTCAGCTCCTTGATCCTCTCCTCGAGATCCAGAGAGTATCTACGCAGCGTCTCATCAGCCCTCTCACGCTGGATGGCCAGTGCGTAATAGTCGGCGAGGAGCTCCACCAGCAAGAGGTCGCGCTCCGTGTATTCGCGATCCGCGTTGGCCAGGGCTATCTGCCCCATCAAGTCGTCTCCGCTCAAGGCCGGGGCCGACAGGAAGCGCTCGATGGGAAGGTGCCCCTGCGGCGTCCCACCGGAACGCGGATCGTGGCGGGGATCATTGGTCATGAGGGAACGCCGGTTTTCGAGTACCCAACCCCACAGGCCGCCGAACTTGCGGAAGATCGTGCTCTTCTCCTTGACGTCGCAGGCATCCCATATGTCCCGGGTCAAGGTCGGGCTGATCATGTAACCTGTCTCCGGATCGATGTACCCGACGAACCCGAACCTGCTCCCGGTCAGGCGCTTGGCATGCTCCAGGACCAGGTAGGATATATCATCGATAGAGGCCGTCGAGAGCAGCTGGCGGGAGAGTCCGGACAGGGCGGTGTTCACCTCCGCCTCCCAGGCCAGGGTCTCTTCGAGGCCGGCGACATGCCGGCGCAGCCGCTCCAGCTCAGAGCGTGGCTCCTCTCCGCCCTTATCTGCCATCCTCGCTCTCCCATCGCAGGCCGGTCATGGATAAACCCACATGCCAGGTGCTGTACGGTGCGTGGAGAAGCGGACTCCTCCACTTATATGATACCCCCCTCGAAGGATCCTGTTTCGTGCATCTCGTTCTACGATGTTTTTCCATCCATATTCAGGTAAAATCATCATTAAAGGCTTCTCTGGCGATAGCTTGTTACGATATCGGCATCGGAGGCTACGGGTTGAGGGACGAGGACAAGAGCCACGAAGATCCGCTCACAGGGCCGGCGGGTCCGAGAGAGGATGCCGCACGGCTGGAGGGTGGGTAGGGGTCGCAGGGAGAACCAATGGAGCCGGCTGACAGAGAAGAAAGACTGTTCAAATTAATCATCGATAATACGCTCGACCTGATCACCGTCCTCGACCGAGAGGGGAGGGTAACCTATAACAGCCCAGCGCTGAAAAAGTCCCTAGGCTACGAGCAAGGCGAGTTGAATGGAAAGTACCCGTTCGACCTCGTCCATGCCGATGACCGCGAAGCCCTTGTTGATGCCTTCGTCCGCGGCGTCCGGATGCCGGATGCAATCGAGTACCTCGATTACCGCTTTCTGCACAAAGACGGCTCCTGGCGCCACATGGAATCCATCGCTAACAACCGCCTCCAAGACCCTGCCATCAACGGTATTGTAATCACCTCCCGCGATATCACCGACCGTAAACGGACGCAGGAGGACCTGAGGGACTCCGAGGAGATGTACAGGACGCTGGCCGGCGTATCCCCGGACGGCATCACCGTCACCGATCTGCAGGGGAACATCCTCTACGTATCCCCGCAGCTGCTGAAGATGCACGCATACCGGAGCGAGGACGAGCTGCTGGGAACGAGCGCCCTCGACCTCATCGCCCCGGAGGACCGGGAGAAAGGGACAGCCGAGCTCGGGCAGATGATGGTCGAGGGTCGCGCGAAGAACGTCGAGTTGACCCTGCTCAGAAAGGACGGCACGAAGTTTATCGCGGAATTGAACGCGGCCTTGATCAGGGACGCCAGGGGCGAACCGCAGAGAATGGTCTCCTTCACCCGCGATATCACCGAGCGCAGGAGGATGGACAAGGAGCTGCAGGACCGCAACGAGGAACTGGAGGCTTTTGCCCATACCATCTCCCATGACCTCCTCACGCCGGTGGCCATAGTGGAGGGTTACGCCAAGGCCGCCCTCGAGGCGGACGCCGAGGGGAGGACCGAGGCGGAGAGGGAATGCCTGGAGGCCATCGCCAGGGGGGCAAGGCGCATGAACGACCTCATCAACTCCCTGCTGCAATACGCCCAGGCCGGACACGTGGATTTCGAGACCTACCGCGTGGACCCGGAGGAGGTCCTCCTGGAGGTGCTCATGGACCTGGAGGAGGACGTCAAGCGCCATGGGGTCAGCGTGGAGGTGGGGAATGACTTGCCTTCCGTCAAAGTCGACGGCGCGAAGTTGCGCCAGGTGTTCTCCAACCTTATCGGCAACGCCATAAAACACATGGGGGATGCTCGAGAGCCCAGGATCGAGGCGGGTGCGGAAGTGCAAGGCAGCACGGTGACGTTCCACGTACGAGACAACGGCATCGGTATACCCTCGGAACTACACAAGAAGATCTACGAACCCTTCAGGCATTTTTCCTTGGCCGGGTCCCCCGGCCTGGGTATCGGGCTGTCCACCGTAAAACGCGCCGTGATGGCGTGGGGCGGCAGCACGTGGGTGGAATCCAAGCCGGGAGAGGGCGCGTCTTTCTTCTTCACAGCTCCCCTCGCGGAATGAGACGCGGAGGTGATGAGATTTGTCAGCGAAACATGACCGAGTCCTCGCAGCGCTGGAACTCAGGGAACCGGACCGCGTGCCGATCTTCGACCTCATGATAGAATTCGTGACCAACAACACCATCCTGGGGAAAAGGCCCGGCTTTATGCTGAAGTTGATAAACGACGAACGTGCGGCCAAGCCGGTGGACTGGTTCTTCTCGCATGTCCGGAGCTTTTCGTTTCTCGACAGGGATACGGAGAAATACGTCTATCTCGGAGCCCAGGCAGCCGAGAAGATGGGGTACGATGCCGCGTGGTTGGCCTTCACTCCCACTCTACGCCTGCGCGACAGGAAAACAATGATGGACACATACGGGCGCTTGTATGATGTGGTCTTTGACGAACAGGGCAACATGTTCAACCCGATCTTCAGGGAAGGACTTATCACGGGGCCCGATGCCTGGCGGACCTGGGACAAGAAGCCCCTGTTGAGACTTCCCGCCAAGGTCAACGGCACCTTTTCCCGTCTCTGTAAAGATTACGGTGATAAGTTCTTCATCTTCGGCCAGAGTTCGTACGGCATCTTCGAGAGCACCTGACAGCCCCTGGGCTTCGAACGTTTCGCGGTGGCCGTCCGCAGGGAACGCAAGTTCCTGGACGGCATGATCGGATTCCACACCGACCTCTATTGCGTGATGGTGGAGGCCATGGCCGATGCCGGCCTCCCCGCCATGGTCTATACCGACGACCTTGGCTACAAGTCCGGCCTCATGCTCAGCCCCCGCCTCATCGAGGAACTCTTCGGCGACCCATACCGGCGCATCGTGGAGACGGCGCATGCCCAGGGGATGAAGATAGTCATGCATTCGTGCGGCAACGTCACCTCCCTGCTGGAATGGTTCGCCGACTGCGGCTTCGACGCCGTGCATCCCATCGAGCCCACCGCCGGCATGGACCTGTCCACCGCCAAGTCGATGGTGGGAGACCGCATGTGCCTGCTCGGCAACCTGGATGTCACCCACATCCTGGTGGACGCGGCAAGGGAGGAGGTCTTCGAGGCGGTGCGCCAGGCCATCCACGACGCGGGACACGGCGGTGGGTTTATCCTGGCCCCCGACCATAATCATCCCGGGATATCGGTGGAGAGGCTGCGCTGGATGGTGGAAGCGGCAGAGGAATACGGCCGTTATCCCTTAGACATTTGAACATCGCCGCGACCCGTTCCCGGGCAAAAGCCCTGATAATACCCATGTTTGTGGTCAAAATGACTACAAAGGGATATTGATTTTTTCCTCAACAGAAACCGTATTTCTCCGATACCGCCTTCATATTTTCCCTCTTATGATTTTCTTAACCGGCCGCGAAGCACTTGCTTGAGATCACTCTGTTGGGCGCAATAGGGGCGGAATGAGGTGGAACGAGTATGACAACCACAAGGACATTGTTGAATCTCTACAGGTTGAGCAAGAACAAGGATGAGCGGGGTGATGACGCTGAAGGAGATCGACAGAGAATCGGAACAGGAACTGGTTTCCAGGATCAAGAACAGCGACGACTGGAGAACCAAGGAACAGATCTTTTCGATGCATGGGGGTATTCTGAACAGCCTGGCCTACCGCTATAGGTCGTCCTTACTCCCCCATGGTGATGCTTACCAGGTAGCGGCACTCGGCCTGCTCAAGGCTTTGGAGCGTTTCGAGCCTCGCAAGCAGATCGCCTTCAAGTCCTTCGCCTACCCGTGCATCGAGGGGGAACTGAAGAAGTTCTATCGTGATAAAGCGGAGATGATAAGACTCCCCCGCAGGCTGCAGAGGTTGAAACGGGACGTGATCCTCTTCGAGGAGAGTTACATGAAATCGACCGGTAGCGAGCCCAAAGTCAACCAGGTCACCGGCCATCTCGGCGCGGACGAGGAGGACGTCGTAGAGGCCCTGACTGCCACCCGGCATCCCAGCCCGATATCTCTGGACTGGAGTCACTCGGAGCATGATGAACTCCCCTCACTCGCAGACTCGCTCGGCGTTATCGACACCTCCTTCGAGGAGGTGGAGACCAAGATCGTGTTGAGCCAGGCCTTAAGAAGCCTGCCTGCCCGACTGAGGCGCATAGCAGAACTCCGGCTCAAGGAAGGCTGGACCCAGAGAATGATCGCCGAGGAGCTGGGGGTGTCGCAGATGCATGTCTCCTGTCTTCAGAACATGGCGATGAAAAGATTGGGCGAGCTCTGTTTCGCCGAGAAGATATCCGCCTAGGAAAACACCCTCACCAGGATAAGGCGGCATCGTGGCTATCATGGTCTGGTCCTCCCTGCTGGCCCTCATCGAGATGCGCTGGCCGAATGTGCGCTCGGAGTTGGCGCCCGAGGAGTGAGAGCTCTACCGGCGACTATGCGATCCCGCTTCTCCGGACTTCATCCTGGATATCGCGGGGTACTACGCATTCTTCAGCGAGACCCTCTTCTACGGCAAGGTTCCCGCATGATCGGGGTCAGGCACCGGACTGTTCAAGCTTGAAGGCCTCGACGAACATCACCGTAGCCGGGCTGGTAACCGTGGGATCGGTGATCACGTTCACGCAAGCCGGCCCCCCGCACTCCAAAGCCCGCTTGATAGCCGGCAGGATGTCTGAGTCCTTGTCCACGAACTCAGCGTGACCTCCAAGGGCCTCCACGATCTTCTCGTAGCGGATGACCCCCAGCTCGGTCCCGCACACGCGGCACTCCTCGTAATACAGCTCCTGGTGGTGCTTGACCATACCCCAAGCCTGGTCGTTGCAGATCACGGTCACGATGGGGGCTCCGTGGCGGCACGAAGTCTCCATCTCCATGGCGTTGAGGCCGAAAGAACCGTCGCCGGTCAGGAGTACGACGGTCTTGTCAGGGCGGGCCAGCTTGGCCCCAATGGCGAAGGGGACGCCGGTGCCCAGGCACCCGAAGAGGGTTCCGCTGCTTATGACCCCCGACATCTCCCTGGCACGCAGCCCTATCATGCCGAAATAGACGGTATCACCGCCGTCGACGATGAAGATGGCGTCGTCGCCGGTGGCCTCCCTTATGGCCCGCGTGATGCGGAAGGGATGGATGGGGGCGGCGGGGGTCTCCATCGCTTCCTTCTCGCCCGCGGTCAAGGCAGCGAAAGTGCTCTTAAGGGTGCCGAGCCATCCGCTGCGGTCTTTCTCCTCAATACCCTGGTTCAACTTTGCGAGCACCACTCCGGCGTCTCCCACCAGAGCGACGTCGGCCGCGCGGTTGCGGTCCACCTCGGCGGGATCGATATCCACCCGGATGACCTTGGCGTTTACCAGCGGGGCTCCGAAGTTGAGTACCCAGTTGAACCTGATGCCGACGGCGATGACCACATCCGCCATGGAGGTCGCGGCCAGCATGCCCATGAGCCCCCCGTCCCAAAGGGAGAGGGGGTGCTCGTCGGGGATGCCGCCCCGGCTGTTGTCGAAGAGCAGGGTGGGGATGCTGCCCTTTTCCACCAGCGCCTTGACCTCATCGGCGCAACGGCTTTGCGCTATTCCGCTGCCCCCGATGAAGAGAGGCCTCTCCGCGTTGTTCAACAGCTCCACGGCCTGCACGACGGCATCCTCAGCCGGAGCCACGGGGTACTTCGCGGCCGGTTTGGCCGCATAGCTTATCTCCTCCTCCTCTACCGCCAGGTAGAGAGCGTCGGGCGCGATCTCCAGGAAGACGGGGCCCGGCCGGCCGGACACGGCGTAGCGGAAGGCCATGCTCAGGTACTCGGGGATCCTGCTTGTCTCGTGGCATCTCCCTGCCCATTTGACCACCGGCTTGACCATTCCCTGCTGGTCCATGTCCTGCAGCGCGCCCTTGTCCAGGTCGCGTATGGCAACCATTCCGCTGATGATGACAACGGGGACGTTCTCCAGGTAAGCGTTGACCACCCCGGTAAGGGAGTTGGTGAAGCCGGGTCCGGCGGTCACCAGGCATACCCCAGGCTTACCCGAGAATATGGACCAGGAGTGGGCCATCATCACCGCGGCCTGCTCGTGGCGCACGTCGATGATCCTGACGTCATTGTCCAGGCATCCATCGAAGATGGGAGCGATGTGCCCGCCCGAGAGGGCGAAGATGATGTCTATGCCCTCGACTTCCTTCAGGTATTCCGCTACGATGTGTCCTCCGTGGACCTTAGCCATGATAAGACCTCCCTGTTTGCTTATTCATCTATTTCGGTGGCTGGTACTCCTCCCGCACCCATATCTCGATGGCCGCCCTGGTCTTCCAGCCCAGTTCCTCCTTGGCGCGGCGGTTGCTCACGTCGTTGTCCGTGCCCATGATCCCGGCCCGGTTACGTTGGCGGGCCGGATGACCGTAGTATCCATTGCCCCCATCGCCGCAAACGAACCTACGATCTGCTCCGCCTCCGCCTTGGCATCGCCGTAATGGAGGCCGGTTTTCACCAGCGGTATGTACTCGTCGTAGCCCTTCAGTGGGGGGCCAAAACCATAGGCGGCGAAGGAGCTCATGTACACGAAGCGCTCCACCTTATCCGTGCACTCATCCAATATGTTGCGGGTGCCGTCCACCCCGATAGAGAGGAACTGCTTCTTGGTCCCCCAGTCGATGGTGCGGTTGGCGCAGGGATTGCTTTGGTGCAGCCCTCCACCGCCCCCACGTTCCAGCAACCTCCTGGTGAGGTGGGAACCGATGAACCCGGCTGCTCCCATGATCAGAACCCGCATGGCCATCCCTCCCTCGCAGAGCCGTGCATAACGGGGCATTTCCCTTCAGGTAAACACAGCTATATAGATTATAGCCCGAACGGTTTGTGCCTGAAACCGCAGGCTCAGGGGAAAACGCTGCAGGTCGTGGAATGCAGACTCTGGTGGGCACCGCCCGGCGTGCGGCCGTTTTTTCAGATTAGACCTGGGGGTGAGGAGGGATTTCCATACCATGCCGGGTTGATTATGATGTATCCTGAAAACCAGTTCTTCAGCGAGAAGTATGGGCAGGAGCGTGGCAATGGTAGCTGCCTTTGGGCAACACTTTGGGGTCAGACCTCAAAAATTGCCTTTT
>CAYHAT010000082.1:0-9561 GCA_964354675.1 uncultured Actinomycetota bacterium
TTAAGGAGAAGACGCTGCAATAATATGATGCGATATCGTTTCGCTCACTCTTAGTCGAGGCCTTGTAGTGATAGCAGGAACGGCCTGGGAAGGAAAAGAATCGAGTGCCGATCCAAACAGAGACCTGCGTGAGCCTGGCGGCCGCCCTGAAGAGGGCCCGGTAAGAGAGGAAGGGAATTGAGCGTTATTCCACGAGAGAGCGTGCTGGTGGTCGATTTCGGGGCGCAGTACGCCCAGCTTATCGCCCGCCGGGTAAGGGAGTGCAAGGTCTATTCGGAGATAGTCCCCTATGATATCTCCCCCGAGGAGATCGAGCGCCGTGGTGCCACAGCGCTCATCTTTTCCGGCGGCCCTTCCAGTGTTTACCAGCAAGGGGCGCCACGCCCCGACCCCGGCATCTTCGAGCTGGGGCTTCCCATCCTGGGCATCTGTTACGGGCACCAGTTGCTCGCGCAGGAGTTAGGTGGAAAGGTCGAGGCCACCGGCATCCGCGAATACGGCAAGACGGACCTGCGGCTCACCGGGGACAGTATCCTCTTCGAGGGTCTGCCCGTGGCGCAGACGGTGTGGATGAGTCATGGTGACAGCGTCATGGGGGCACCGCATGGATTCCGGGTCACCGCCAACACCTCCGCCTCACCGGTGGCGGCCATGGAGGACAGGGAGCGCAGGCTCTACGGGGTGCAGTTTCACCCCGAGGTCATCCACACGCCTGCGGGGAAGGACATCCTCAAGAACTTCCTCTATAATGCGGCCGACCTGCTGCCTGCCTGGACCATGGTGTCCATCATCGAGGAGGCGGTGGAAGAGATACGCGAGAAGGTCGGGAAGAACAAGATCATCTGCGGCCTCTCGGGCGGGGTGGACTCGGCCATCGCCGCAGTGCTGGTCCACAAGGCGGTGGGCGACCAGCTCACGTGCGTCTTCGTCGATCACGGACTGCTGCGCAAGGGAGAGGGCGAGCAGGTGGAGGACACCTTCCGGCGCCACTTTCACGTGAACCTCATCCACGTCAAAGCCCAGGACCGTTTCCTGGCACGGCTCGCGGGCGTGACCGACCCGGAGGTGAAGCGCAAGACCATCGGGGAGGAGTTCATCCGCGTCTTCGAGGAGGTGGCGCGGGATCTCAAAGACACCCATTTCCTGGTGCAGGGTACCCTCTACCCGGACATCATCGAGAGCGGCACCCGCGATGCGGCGCGTATAAAATCCCATCACAACGTGGGAGGCCTGCCCGAGGAGATGGACTTCACCCTGGTGGAGCCGCTGCGCAACCTGTTCAAGGACGAGGTGCGCGCCGCGGGAGAGGAGCTGGGCCTGCCCGAGGAGATAGTGTGGCGGCAGCCCTTCCCCGGCCCCGGCCTGGCCATCCGCATCATCGGCGAGGTCACGGCGGAGAAGCTGGAGATCCTGCGCGAGGCGGACGATATCGTGGTGGACGAGATCAAGCGCGCCGGCCTCTACAGGGAGATCTGGCAGTCCTTCGCTATCCTGCCGGATATCAAGTCGGTGGGGGTGATGGGGGACGAGCGCACCTATGCGTATCCCATAGTGGTGCGGGCGGTTACCAGCGAGGACGCCATGACCGCGGACTGGGCGCGCCTCCCCTACGAGGTGATGGAGCGCATCTCCAGCCGCGTCATCAACGAGGTCAAGGGAGTGAACCGGGTGGTCCTGGACATCTCCTCCAAGCCCCCCGCCACCATAGAGTGGGAATAGGGGCTTAACCGTAGCTGCAACCGGCCACGTTGGTTATAGCCGCAGGTAGGTCTAGCTTACAGGAGAGGGGTTAGGTCGCTTTGCTCGAAGGACAATTCTATCTACCCAAGACCTACGACCTCATCGCTGTCTTTCTCTTCGCCATAACCGGCGCGATCGTGGCTTACCGCAAGGACTACGACTACATAGGGCTCTTCGCTCTGGCCCTGGCGGTGGGGGCGGGCGGAGGCATCATCCGCGATGGCGTATTCCTGCAACAGATACCGGTCTTCGTCACCGACTGGCGTTACCTGGCCGTGGTACTAGCCGCTGGCTTCCTGGTCATCCTGGCCGGGGAACGCATCATGAGCGCCGATCCCCTGTTCATAATGGCTGACGCCATAGGGCTGGGACTCTATGCGGTGGTGGGAGCGCAGAAGAGCGTTAATATCGGCATCGCCGTGCTGGGAGCCGGGCTCATCGGGGTGATCAACGCCATAGGGGGCGGCCTCCTGCGCGATATCATGTCCGGCGAGGAGCCATACGTTGTCCAGTCGGGAGGGCAAGTATACACCCTGGCGGCGGTATTCGGCGTTACCGTGTTCTTGGCGCTGGGGGTCGGCGCGAAACTAAGCGCCCAGCTCTCGGCTTTGATCGCTATCGGGGTGGCTTTTCTATCCCGTATCATCTTCATGATCTTCGATGTCCGCACCCACCCGGTTCGCTCACATGACGCAAGAGCTGTCGTGAAACGGACGGCGCATACGCTGAAACGGCGCAAGACACGTCCCTAAGGGGGCTTAAGCAAGGGGGTCATGCCCGGACATGTGCCCAGGATGAGGTAAACCGCGCTAGACCATGATCCACTGCCGCTTTGCAGTACAAAGTATTGAAGCCGCCGATAAAAAAGGTGATGCGTATGCCTGAAAGAGAGATGTGCCGTGGAACAACTCGGAAAGCCGCGAAGGGCGACAGGAGAATGGAAAACGCACCACGAATAATGAGCTGAGGGTGGATGATCTCTAAAGGGCTGAGACCTCTATACCGGCGCGCGAAAAGGAAAGGGAGAGTCATGGATGTGGATGTCCTGAGAAGAACGGTAGCTTCGCTGATGCCGCAAGTCCGGGCGGACCTGGAACGGCTGGTGCGGGTTCCCTCCGTCTCCCTGCCGGGTTTCCCGCCGCAACACCTGCCGGAGGCGGCAGCGGTCGTCGTGGATATGCTGCAGACTGCGGGTGTCGAGAACGCCAGGATCACGGAGGTGCCGGATGGTTACCCAGCCGTGTACGGCGAGTTAGAGGGCCCCACGGGTGCTCCCACCGTGCTGCTCTACGCCCATTACGATGTCCAGCCCCCCGGTCCGGACGAGGAGTGGGCATCACCGCCGTTCGAGCCCGCAGTGCGGGACGGCCGTCTTTACGGCAGGGGGGCCGCCGACGATAAATCGGGCATCGCCATACATGCGGCGGCCATCCGCGCCTTTGACGGCAAGTTGCCGGTGGGGATCAAGATAGTCATCGAGGGCGAGGAGGAGACCTCCAGCCACCTCGACGACGCCGTGCTCGATAACCCCGAACTTTATCAGGCTGACGTGATCGTCGTTGGCGATATAGGCAACTGGAAGGTCGGCGAGCCGACCCTCACCACCACCCTGCGGGGTCTTGCGGTCTGCACGGTCGAGGTGAAGACGTTGCGGAACCCGGTGCACAGCGGCATGTTCGGGGGCCCGGCCCCCGATGCGCTCATGGTGCTCATCCGCCTGCTCGCGGGGCTCCTGGACGAGAATGGCAACACGGCCGTGGAGGGGATCGCGTCATCAACCTGGGAAGGCCTTGACTACCCGGAGGACATATACCGCGAGACAGCCGGCCTGCTTCCCGGAACCCCGCTCATCGGTGAAGGGAGCGTCTCCGACCGGCTGTGGGCCAGGCCTTCGGTCACCGTCATCGGCCTGGACGCGCCAGCGGTGGAGGGCGCCGCCAACGCCCTCATCCCCGCGGCCCGGGCGGTGGTGAGCATGCGGGTGCCACCCGGGCAGGATTCGGAACAGGCCCGGGCCCTTCTGGCCGCGCACCTGCGCGCCTCTGCCCCCTGGGGCATCGAGGTGAACGTGAGCGAAGGCCAGGCCGGCCCCGCCTTTTGCGCCCACACGGACGGACCGGGCTACGCGGCGGCGAAGCGCGCGATGCGCGACGTCTATGGTAAGGAGAGCGTGCTCATGGGACAGGGGGGCTCGATACCGCTCATCAGCAACCTGGCCGCCATCGCTCCTCAGGCCGAGATCATACTCTGGGGCGCTGAGGATACCGCGGCGGCCATCCACTCGCCCAACGAGAGCGTGGACCTCACCGAGCTGGAGCGCTGCATACTGGCCGAGTCGTTGCTCCTGCAGTACCTTGCGGAGCAAGGAGCATGACCCTTAGCGGAACGGGCGGGATAACATAGAGGAAAGGGGAGGCGATGACCGAGAACAACAGGGGTTCAACCGCCAACGGGGCGAAGTACCTTAGCTGGACCACCATATGCTTTATGACCGTGGCCTGCGTGGCCAGCATCCGCAACACGCCTTCCATGGCCATCTATGGTTGGGCGTGCATCTTTCTCTACCTGGTGCCTGCCATCGTATTCCTCATCCCGACCGCCTTGGTGTCCGCCGAGCTCGCAAGCGGGTGGGAAGGCGGCATCTACAGATGGGTCTCCGAGGGGATCGGGCCCCGCTCCGGCTTCCTCGCCATCTGGACCCAGTACGCCATGACTCTCACCTACTACCCCAGCCTGCTCGCATCGGTGGCGAGCACCCTGGCCTTCATCATCAATCCGAACCTTGCTTCCAGCGGGCTCTACACGGGGATAATCATCCTCATCTTGTATTGGCTGGCTACGCTGGTATCGTTACGCGGATTGTCGACGAGCGCCATCCTCTCCAGCGGGGGCATGGTCATCGGCACTCTCATCCCGGGAGTGACTCTGGTGGTGCTGGGCGTCCTCTATCTCTTCGGCGGCGGCCCCAACTACGCGGCGGGCACCGGTCTCCTGCCTGAGTTCACCGGCATCGCGAGCCTGGTGCTCATCGTGAACAACTTTCTCTCCTATGCCGGCATGGAGGTCAACGCGGTACACGTGAACCACATGGAGAACCCCGGCAAGGATTTCCCTAAGGCCATGTTCGTGGCTTCGGGCATGGCAGTGGCTATCTTCGTCCTGCCGGCGCTGGCCATCTCCTTCGTGGTCCCGCGGGAGTCGCTCAGCCTCACGGCGGGAGTGATGCAGGCGTTCCAGCAGTTCTTCGAGTACTTCGGGATAGGATTCCTTACCCCGGTCTTCGCGCTTATGCTCGTCTGCGCCATGCTCGGCGGCATGATGGGCTGGCTGGCCGGCCCCTCCAAGGGCCTGCTCATGGTGGGGCGAGAGAACGGTTACCTGCCGCCGGTGCTGCAGAAGACGAACAAGAACGGTATCCAGATAAGCATCCTCTTCGCCCAGGGGATAATAGTCTCCATCGTAGCCCTGCTCTTCGCGTTCATACCCAGCGTGAGCAGTGCATTCTGGGTCCTCTCGGCCATGACCACGCAGATCTACCTGATCATGTACGTGCTGATGTTCATCGCCGTGGTCAAGCTGCGCCGCAGCAATCCCGACCAGCCGCGCGGCTACCGGGTACCGGCGCTCATGGTCGTGGCCGGGGTCGGCCTGGTCTCGTCGGTCCTGGTCTTCTTCATCGGCCTGATCCCGCCCTCGCAGTTCGGTAGCAGTTCACCCGCCGCGTATGCCGCCCTGCTACTGGGAGGAACGCTCTTCCTCGGGATCGGGATACCCCTCCTGTTCCTGAGGCTCCGCAAACCGTCCTGGAAGCGTCAAGAGGAGCCGGCGGCGGTCGAGGAGGGAGGTGCAGCATGAGCAACGGCATCATGCACAGCGCCTGGTTCAAGTGGACCCTCGCCGTCATCGTCATCGTGAGCATGCTGGGCATCTCCATCGGGGTATGGTACTGGTCGGGCAAGCCCGAGGTCGATGAGGTGGCCGTGCAGAAGGCCCAGGAGCTGTTCGACCTGGCCCGCGACGCGGGCCTGCTGCAGGAGGTCGAGGACGAGGCCGCGTTCGTCGACGACTTGGCCCAGGTCTACGGGAGCGATGGCGGGTACGGCGTCGAGGTCGCTGAGAGCTCCCTAGCCGAGGCGGTCCTTACCTATGACCTGGCGCGCACAGGCGAGGTCGCCCAGCGTCCGATAATCGCCGACCCCAAGTTCATAGAGTTCCAGTTACTGGTGATGAAGGTATACCGTCCCGAGCTCTACCGGGACAAGGTCCTGCCCTACATCAAGGGCCTGAAGCTGGAGGGCGAGATCCCCGCCTGGCTCAAGGCCGACCTTGAGCAAGCGTGAGGCATCCGGACAAGGATATCCGTACGCGGGGGAGGGGAATGCTGCGCTCCCGGCGAACTCGGGATCTCCATGGGGCATATATCGGACGCAGTTGATCTACTGTGTCGCGTGTCCCGCAGACGTAGGCGCAAAGATCGAGAAGCCGATCTATATGGCGAACGGTCTGGACAATGATCTACGTGGTGAACTCCATCATCGCTAACCTGTAATATAGTCTGAGGTGGCAACACGTCCGCTTTGTATTTCGTCAAGAACGGCTCGATGCCGGAACAGGTATGGCAATGGTGGTAAAAAGCGAAAAACAGATATTGAAGGACCTCAACCCGGAGCAGCGGGAAGCGGCACTTTACTTCGACGGCCCCCTGCTCATACTTGCGGGGGCGGGGAGCGGCAAGACGCGCGTCCTCACCTATCGCGTGGCCCTGCTCATCGGGAGCAGGGGAGTGGACCCCGGGCGTATCCTGGCCATCACCTTCACCAACAAGGCGGCGGAGGAGATGCGGGGCAGGATACACGGCTTGGTGGGACCGCGCGCGGGCGCTATCTGGATCTCCACCTTCCACTCCGCGTGTTCGCGCATACTGCGCCGCGAGGCTGAGAGGCTGGGATATCGCAAGGGCTTCGTCATCTACGACGACGACGACCAACTGCGCATGGTAAACCGCATCATGCGGGACAGGGACCTGGATACCAAACGTTATCCGCCCCGGCTGGTGCGTTCCCTCATCGAGGACGCAAAGAACGAGATGGTGGACGCCGACTCCTACCGTGACAAGATAAAGGACGAGCTCACCGAGGTGGTCAGCGACGTGTACAAGGCGTACCAGGAGCAACTCTTCCGCAACAACGCCATGGATTTCGACGACCTGCTCCTCAACACCGTCGCCGTCTTCGAGCTCTACCCTCCCGTCCTCGAGCACTACCAGGAGAGGTTCTCCCATATCAACGTCGACGAGTACCAGGACACCAATCCCGCCCAGTACCGCCTGGTGAAGCTGCTCTCCAGCCACCATCGCAATCTCTGCGTGGTGGGCGACGACGACCAGGGCATCTATTCCTGGCGCGGCGCCGATCTGCGCAACATCCTGGAGTTCGAGAAAGACTACCCTGATGCCAAGGTGGTGCGCATGGAGCGTAACTACCGCTCCACGCGGGTCATCCTGGAGGCGGCCAACCACGTGGTCTCCCTCATCGCCGGACGCAAGGAGAAGAGGTTGTGGACGGAGCGCGAGGAAGGGGAGCCGATCAGATACTTCTTCGCCAACGCGGGAAGCGACGAGACCGCCTACGTGGCGCTGGAGATCAACCGCTTCCTGGAGGGCGGCGAATACAACCACCGGGACTTCGCCGTTTTCTACCGCACTAATGCCCAGTCCCGGCCTTTTGAGGAGATGCTGCTGCGTTTCGGCATCCCATACAAGATCGTAGGCGGTTTCAAGTTCTATGAGCGCAAAGAGGTCAAAGACGCACTGTCCTACCTCAAATTCCTCCTCAACCCGGACGACTCGGTCAGCCTGCGCCGTATCATCAACGAACCGAAACGCGGTATAGGGGATACCACCCTGGCCCACGCGGAGGCGTTCGCCCGTTCGCAGAACATCGGGATGTGGGAATCCTTGCAGCGGGTGGAGGAAGTGCCAAGCCTGGGGGCATCGGCACGCAAGAAGATCGCGCAGTTCGCCGAGCTCATGGAGGGCATGAGCGCCGAGATGGAACAGCTCTCCCTGCCGGAATTGTTGCAGGTGGTGCTGGAGCGCAGTGGTTACCTCGACGTGCTGAGGCAGGAAGGGACCTTCGAGGCCGAGGGACGGGTGGAGAACCTGCAGGAGCTGAAAAACGCCATGGTGGAGTTCAGCACCTCCAATCCCGGCGAAGGGTTGGATGCTTTTCTGGAGCGTGTCTCCCTGGTCGCGGAGATAGACCTCTACGACGAGGAGGAGGGGGCGGTCACGCTTATGACCCTGCACAATGCCAAGGGGCTCGAGTTCCCGGTGGTGTTCGTGGTGGGCATGGAGGACGGGGTCTTCCCGCACCTGCGCTGCATGGGGAGCATGGAGAGCATGGAGGAGGAACGGCGGCTCTTCTACGTGGGGGTGACGCGCGCCAGGGACCAGCTCTACCTCACCGGTGCCGCCTACCGTTCCCAGTACGGCAACCTCAAGATGAGCCCGGAATCCCGTTTTATACGGGATATCCCCCGCCAGTACCTCGAAGTGGTCAGGCCCGAAGGTCCGGCTACCGTTGAGGGGATGGGGGACAGGGCGAGGGCCGAGGAGTTGGACGTCCTGGCCGCCTCCTTCCGTGTGGGCGACCGGGTCATCCACGATAAGTGGGGTGAGGGTATGGTCATAGCCCTCTCCCGCAGCCGCAGCGGCCCGGAGGTGACCATCAACTTCCCCGGCCTGGGTGAGAAACTGCTTTTACTCGAGTACGCCCCCATCAAGAAAGTAGCCGGCAGCTAGAAAGCAGCCGGTATCTGGAAAGGTCTCTCACCTGATCATCTTCATCGACTTGAGGAGGTTTTCTACGGCTTGAGCGCTCGCCTGCCGCATGGCCTGGAGTTGGCTTTGCACGGGGATGGAGAAGTTCTCGTCGAGCACGGCGTCTTCGGTTTGGAAAGCCTCCAGGCCGGCGCCCGTTCCGCGGCTGACGATGCGGTTCTCCCGGTTATCGAGAAGGAAGGCGCTTACCTGCACGAAACCGAATCCGCTGTCTTGTCCGGCGCCCGCCGTGTGCATGCGGGGATAACGGAAGAAGAAGTATCCTATCTCAGGGAGGAAGAGGTATTCGGGGTCATACTGGTTCTGGATGAGCACGAAGAGCTCGGTAGGCATGTGGGCGGCCTTCTCCGTCACCAGGTCCACCTCGCCTGGGTCGGGGATGTCATAGAAGCCCAGGGGGTCGAGGAAGCTCTTCACCAGGTTTGGCAGCATGCGCTCCGCCTCCGAGAAATAGACCTCTTTCTGGCTGATGATAAGGCGGGGTTTTTCAAGGTCGCTGGCCATATACATCTGGCAACCGATGGCCTGTGCGGGCTGCAGTTCGCCCTCCCTCTCCACGAGGCCCTTGTGATCGCCGAGCGCATCGGGCTCCTGCCCGCTCTCCACAAAGGGCATGATGACCACGCGCATCAGGGGGATGAGTTTTGCGCCGCAGGAAGTACAGAAATCAGCCTTAGGATCGCCGAAGCTGAGACATTGGGGACAATAGAGTCTTCTGGGCATCGCCCCTCCTCTCCAGTCGATCGTTCTGCCTGGCCCTGAGCCTCACTACTAGGATAAAGCATGTCCTTGCAGGAAAACAGATTCCGTAAAATCTTATCGTCCTCGCCCTGCATTCACTTGAGAAAGGTACGGGTGATGGCGCCCGTAATGGCCATGTCGAAGTAACTGTCGAGGTAACGCTTGAGTTCTCTAAGGGTGCACTCCCATCACGCAGTGTCCGCCCGCCCAGGCGCCCTTGTAGTCGAAGTACATGGGGC
>CAYHAT010000082.1:9661-11220 GCA_964354675.1 uncultured Actinomycetota bacterium
CTGGATACACAGGTAGGGCTCGAAACCGGGCCGGCAGGTGCCCTCGGCGAAGTAGTACGCATAGGACAGCGGGGTTCTCCATACTTCAGCTCCGCCGCTGTCGTTGCGTACGCCAGCATAGAGGCGACCTTCGTAGTCGGCCAGAGATTGAACCACATAAGAATTCATATCCCCAAAACCGTCTGTATTCTCCTGGGTCCAGGCGGTGCCGTCAAACCTCCACATCTCACCGCCAGTGTCGCCGTTGGAAGTCCCCGCGTATAGCTGGCCGCCGCTGGCGGCCATGGAGAGGATGTCATAATTCTTCATATCCCCGAAGCCGTCCGTACTAACCTGGGTCCAGGAGGTGCCGTCGTACCTCCAGACCTCACCGCCAGTGACAATATTGGAAGTCCCCGCGTAGAGCTGACCTCCACTGGCGGTCATGGAGCAGACCGCATCATTATCCGTATCCCCGAAGCCGGCCGCGTTCACCTGGGTCCAGTCCCAACGCGTCGGTCCGTCGTATCGCCATATACCACATCCGTTCGAATTGTTTATCCCTACGTAGAGCTTCGAGTTGAAGATGACCATGGAACCGGGTATGCGATTGTTGGCATCGATGAGGCCCTGCGTACCCCACACCTGCCAGTCACTGCCGTCATAGCTCCAGATCTGGCAACCCAGGTCGATATGGCAGGTCCCGAGGTAGAGGCGGTTCGCATCGGCCGCCATGCACCAGGCACCGGTATTCTTGTTGGTCTCAAAGCCACTCGCGTTCACCTGGGCCCAGTCTGTGTAAGGAGGACCTCCCACGGCGGAAGTCCTCCATACCTCACATCCTTCGTTGTAATTGAAGGTGCCGACATAGAGTTGCCCTTCGAAGGCGGCCATGGATTGGATGCCCTCGTTATGGTTTATTTTGCCGGGGGGCGGGGGCCCGAAATCGTCCACGTTGACCTGGGTCCATGCAGCCCCATCGTAGGCCATCAACTTGCAGAAAAAACCCGAGGAGCAATCGCAGTAGAGCAGGTTGTTGTAGGTAGCCATAGCACTGCAACTACTGTATATTGATCCAAAACCGAAACCGTCCGCGTTCACCTGGGTCCATCCCAGCGACGCGGCCGTGGGCTCTATCAGGTACGAGCCCGGCACAAGCATTGTCAATGCGAGCATCATGCTGAACACTAAGACCTGCAACCTCGATTTCATCGGCGGCACCTCCTAAAACCCTATAAGGACTCGGACCAAGGCTTATACAGGTATTTACCCCAAATCCATAGAATTTATGTGCCCGTAAAATGCGGAACAGCATGCAGCCATAAGGCTTCGGTGGACCACTTGTGGCTTCAAGGTCCACATAGCGGTTAAATAGTCTAAGCCTCGAGCATATAGTTCGATCGCCTGGTCCACCGCACATCTCCTACGAATCTTGACCTTATGCGGCGGAGAGAACCAGGAATTGTCGCGATATTCGAAATGCCTCTTGAACGATGTTATAATATGTTGTCGTTTTCCGGCACAGTGTCGTTTTCCGGTAATAACTACATGACCGAACAGCCGCGGTGGCGCGGGTGCGT
>CAYHAT010000083.1:0-11200 GCA_964354675.1 uncultured Actinomycetota bacterium
CCAAGGTGTTGCCCCGTTATCATTCCCCACTACCCACACTTTTCGGAGAAGAACCCAAAACCTTTACCGGCGACGTCGAAACCCTTGAAGTCGTGTAGTGGTATGTACCTGGATATGGAGGAATAACGGAGGCCCAAAGAGAAGAAACGACGCAGATGAAAGCTTTAAAAACCCTTGTCATCGTAACGGTGTCTCTCTTTGTAGCTGCCCTGGCCATGCCGGGCTGCGGGGGTAACCCCGAGGCCAAGGCCGCGGTGGACCAGGCGGTAGGACTCATAGCTTCGTCTCAGCCCCTGCTGGAGGACCTCTTGAACCTGGACGCGCGCTTCAACGCCCTGGGCACCCGTTTCGTCAACGTGGAGGACACCATAACCGAGGGCAAATCCCTCGCGGAGATGGCCCTCATGGACGTGGACGAGCTGGAGGCGCGCTACACCCAGGCCCGCGACCTTCTCCAGGAAGTCGCGGATATGAAGGGTGCGGGGGACTACGCGGGATACGCCCGCCTCGCCCTCGCGGCCGTGGAGCTCGAGCTGGAGGCCATGGCGCTCAACCGCGAGCTGCTCACCGACGTCTGGGATATGCTGGACGTGCTGCCGCTCGCGCAGAGCCAGGAACAACTCTCATATTACATAGGCGAGATACAGCGTCTGACCACCGAGGTATCGGACCTCCTGCAGCAGGGGGCGGATGCCGCGTTGGAGGCCGACCGTTATTACAAGGAGCAAGGCCTGTGAACAAGAAGAGAGCCCTCGTGCTCTTCGTAGCCTGCACGGCTCTGCTGGCGGTGCCGGTGGGTTGCAGCTCTAAAGCCCGCGCCTACGCACAGGAGGCGCGGTCTAGTTACATCACCGCCAGGGCCGTCCTGGTAGGCGTAGAGGAGTTCCCCGCCCAGATGGAGACGCTACTGCGCTCAGGTGATGTAAGCGCCATGAAGGAGGAAGCCGAGCAACTCATCGAGTACATCCAGGAGCTGCTGCCATCCGCCGCCTCCGCCTTCCGAACCGTCAAGGAGGATGCCGAGCTGCTTAAGGGAGAGGGGAGCGATAAGTATGATCCCTACGCCGACCTACTCCTGGAGTTGGTGAGCCTGAACGAGCAGGTGATCAACGCCTACTCCGAGTTCATCGGCCTGTCGAACTCGGTACTGCAGGGGCTCCCCTATGGCCAGGACCCCGAGGCACTCATGCCCACCCTCAACTACATGGATGCGGTTATCCAGCGCATCCAGGAACTCGACACGCAGATCCGGCAACTGGAAGAGGAGGCCGAGACCCTCTACATCGAGATATAGGGGTCGTATCTTCGATCTTCGGTTTTGATCGAGCAAGACGTTCTAACCGGCCGTATCATTGAAATCGAAGATCGAAGATACGACCCCATCAACGACCCCATCAAGGCATGTTGTCGCCGCCGAAGAGCTCGCTCACCGACTCGTCCTTGAACACGCTGGCGATGGTGTTGGCGAAGATGGAAGCGATGGAGAGCATCTCTACCTTGTCGCTCAGACGCTCCTCCGGTACCGGCAGGGTATTGGTCACCACGACCTTTTTCAGGGGGCTTGTGTCCAGGCGCTCTTTCGCCGGGCCGGAGAATATGCCGTGGGTGGCGCAGGCATAGACCTCCGTGGCCCCCGCCTTCATCAAAGCCTCCGATGAGGCGGCCAGGGTGCCGGCGGTATCGATCATGTCGTCGACCAGCACGGCGGTCTTGCCCTCCACCTCGCCGATGACGTGCAGCACCTCCGCCTGGTTGTGACCGAGCCGGCGCTTGTGGAGGATGGCCATGGGAACCCCCAGGTGGTCGGTGTACTTGTTGGCCATCTTCACCCTGCCGGCGTCGGGAGAGACTATTACCAGCTCCTGGAAATCCTTTCGGGAGATATAGGAAGCAAGCAGGGGCACGGCGGTCAGGTGGTCCATGGGGCCGGAGAAGAAGCCCTGTATCTGGCCGGCGTGCAGGTCCATGGTGAGGATGCGGTCGGCGCCGGCCACCGCGAGGAGGTCGGACATCAGCCTGGCGCTGATGGGCTCCCGGGCCAGGGTCTTCTTGTCCTGGCGCGAGTATCCATAGTAGGGTATCACCGCCGAGATGCGCTTGGCCGAGGCCCTCTTCAGGGCGTCGATCATGAACAGCATCTCCATGATGCTGTCGTTGATAGGCTCGGAGCAGGTCTGGATGACATAAGCATCTGACCCGCGCACGCTCTCCTCGTACCTCACGTAGAGCTCGCCGTTGCTGAAGGTCTTGAGGTGCACCTTGCCCAGGCCGATGCCCAGATGCCCGGCGATCTGGCGCCCCAGCTCGGGATAGGACCTCCCGCTGAAGATCATGAGCTTTTTACGCGTTACCTCCTTCAAGGCTCGCCCTCCTCCTTTTTCTTCGTCTTCCTCTTGTATTCTAATATGTTCTTCTGCTTGCTGCGCTCGACTCCCAGCGCCCCCGGCGGCACGTCCTCGGCGATGGCCGAACCTGCGCCCGTGACCGAGCCCTTCCCGATGCGCACCGGGGCGATGAACATGGTGTCGGAGCCGATGAAGGCCTCGTCCTCGATGACCGTGCGGTGCTTGCGGGCGCCGTCGTAGTTGCAGGTGATGCTCCCTGCCCCCACGTTCACGCCGTCGCCGATATCCGCGTCGCCCATGTAACTGAGGTGCGGGACCTTGCTTTCCTTGCCCACCACGGTCTTCTTAGTCTCCACGAAGGTGCCCGCCTTGGAGCCGGCGCGGAAGACGCTGCCCGGGCGCAGGCTGGCGTAGGGGCCCACGTTCACCCCGTCCTCCAACTCGCACTCACGCACCGTAGCCTGCTCCACCGTGACACCGTTGCCGAGGCGGGAGTCGACGATGCGCGTGTTGGGCCCCAGGACGCATCCCTCACCCACCGCCGTCTCGCCCTCCAGCATCACGAAGGGCCGCAGTACCGTGTCCCGTCCGATGGCGACCTCGCCGCCGATATAGGTGGTTGCGGGGTCCTCCATGGTCACTCCATCCTCCATCCAGCGGCGGTTGATGCGCTGCCGCATGAGGGCTTCCGCCTGGGCGAGATGCTCGCGCGAGTTCACCCCCAGGACCTCGGACGCGTCGGGCGTGATGTGAGCGGAGATGCGCCCCCCCGTCAGCGCGAGCAGCGCGATGGCGTCGGTCAGGAAGTACTCGCCCTTGGCGTTATCCGTGCCCAGGTCCGGGAGCACGCTCTCGAGGGCCTGCCAGCGGAAGACGTAGATGGAGGTGTTGACCTCGTTGATGTTCTTCTCCTGCGGACCCGCCTCGGTCTCCTCCAGGATGCCCTTCACCTCGCCGCTGCCGTCCCGCAGGATCCTGCCGTACCCGGTGGGGTCGTCGAGGACGGTCCCGAGGATGGTCACCGCGGGATTTTCCTCCCGGTGCAGTTCGCAGAGGTCGCACAGGGTGGCTGGGGTTATCAGGGGCGAGTCCGCGGTGAGGACCAGGAGCTCCTCGGCGTCGATATGGGGCGCGGCGACCATCACCGCGTGCCCGGTGCCCTTCCTCTCCTCCTGCACCACGCAGACGGCCCTCTCGCACACTTCGCCCTCGACCTCGGGGGCTCCCTTGCCTGTCACCACCAGGATGCGGTCGACATATCCCGCCCCTTTTACCTCCTCCAGGGCGTCCAGGACCCAGGACAGCATGGGGCGGCCGCATACGCGGTGCATCACCTTGGGTTTGTCGGACTTCATCCGGGTACCCTCGCCGGCGGCGAGGACCAGGGCCACGCGGCTCAACTGCGCCTCCTTCCTCTCCCGACGGCATTATTGTATAGGACAGGTGGTGACACTCCAAATCCTGGGCCGCCTGGGGGAAGCCTCAAGCCAGCCTCGCAGGACCTGCATGCCATTCCTACGCAGCTTTCTTACAGGTGTTATCCACGCCTCGGGCGTACGCATAACACCTCGATGACCGGGGATTGTGATGCGGGCCGGGAACACCACCCGCCTCGATAGCCGTGCTCCCGGGATCGTCCAAGCCCATAATGCGCCCATAATAAAAGAGGGCTCGGAGCCCTCGTCTTATCTGGCTGGGGCGGTAGGATTCGAACCTACGATGGCGGCTCCAAAGGCCGCTGCCTTACCGCTTGGCCACGCCCCAGAGAAGAAGCGTGCTGTCCGCCTTATTCCTCCGGGAGCGGCTCGCTCTCTCCCTTTTGCACCTTGAAGAACTCGCGTAGAACCGCTTCCTGTATCTTCTCGCGGGTCTCCGAGTTCAAGGGATGGGCGATGTCCTTGAAATCCCCGTTGGGGAGTTTACGGGAGGGCATGGCGACGAAGTAACCGCGATCCCCGTCTACTACCCGCAGGTCGTGGATTACGAAGCAATCGTCTAGGATGATGCTGGCGATACCTTTGACCATGTTCATGTCGATCTCGCGCACGGTTACCCTTGTGATCTCCACGACTTGTGTCCCCCCTAGATAGTCCCAAATAAACCGACAGGAAACTTATAAACCATATTATGCCCCTCCCGCTCTGTTTTCAAGGTTGTTTAGCTGGTTTGCTAAACAATCCTTGCAACCGATGTTCGGACACATCCAGGCACACTTGGGGTCAAGCCTTAAACGTGCCCGAGGTTGACAGCGCAAGAGAGGCACGTTTGTGGTACGCGAGATTGCCGCGTCGCTTCGCTCCAGGCTGACCGAGAATAATGTGCGAGGCCTTCAGCCAAGCCGGGGGTCAAACCCGGAATATGCCTGGCCCGCGGCATGTCCGCTTGCTCCTGCTCCTTCCCCGCGGCTTCAGGTGACCCGGCTCACCCCGGCGCTCCGGAACCTGGTGCGGACCACCAGGGGGGCGTATTTCCTCATCTCATCCTCCAGGGCCGCTGCCTGCTCGTCGTCGCCGGCCAGGATAAAGACGGTGGGGCCGCTGCCGCTGACCAGCGCCCCGGCGGCACCGGCTGCGGCGGCTTTCTCCAGCAGCGCGCCGACCTCGGGCATCAACTCGCAGGCCGCCCGCTGCAGCGAGTTATAAAGGAGCGGCGCGATCACCCGGGTATCACCCCCAGGCAGCGCCGCGATGAGGGACCCCGGATGCTGGGTTAAGGGACCGTCCACACCTGAAAGGTCGAAGCGCCCGTATACCTCTCCCGTGGCCAGCCCGGCGCCGGGGTTTATCAGCAGCACCGGCAGGGGGGGTGCCTGCACCAGGGGGGTTATGCGCTCCCCTCTCCCCTCACCCAAGGCGGTCCCGCCAACCAGGAAGAAAGGGGTGTCCATGCCCAGGGAGGCAGCTGTGCGCAGGAGCTCCTCCCTGCCCATCGCCTCGCCGGCGAGGAAGTTCAGGATGCGCAGCACCGCCGCCGCGTCCGAGCTACCACCGCCCAGCCCCGCCGCCTGCGGTATGCGCTTGGTGAGCCTGATCTTTATCCCCATGCGCAGTCCCGTCTCAGCGAGAAAGGCGGCGGCGGCCCGGTGGCACAGGTTGTCCTCCCCGGACGGGGCGTCTCCCTCCACCGTCAGCTGCAGTCCGTCTCCGCCGTCCGTCACCTCCATCTCCACCAGATCGCACAGCTCTACGGTCTGCAGCACGGTGCGCACGGGATGGTATCCGTCGGGACGTGGAGGGCCGCCCTCGAGATAGAGGTTTATCTTGGCCGGAGCCTCGAGGACCGTCTTGCTGCGCATCATGGCCTCTTTTCCCACTTTTCCTGCTCCTGTCCATCTTACCACCGGACCGTTCGCGGCTTCTTCCGGCACGCCCCCTCATTAGGGACTCCCCCGCCATTCCCTTCCCCGTACCGTGTCCCGATCTCGCACGTATATGGACATGCGATCCCGGCCTTCCAGGCCAGTGTCGGTTTCATATCGCTTCACATTGGGAATCTTAGTTCATGTCAGAACCATACGGAAGGAGGTGGGGAGATGCCAAGGGTTATCCATTTCGACATCTACTCGGACGATCCACAGAGGGCGATCGAATTCTACACCGAGGTCTTCGGCTGGCAACTCGATAAATGGGATGGTCCCATGGACTACTGGCTGGCGACCACCGGAAGCGAAGACGAGCCGGGGATCAACGGGGGCTTGGGGAAGAGGGAACAGGGTATGTCGTTCAATACTTTCCTCAACACGATCGGCGTGCCCTCCGTTGACGAGTATGCGGCCAAGATCGAGGAGAAGGGCGGGAAGTTACTCGCACCTAAAATGGCTATACCGGGCGTAGGCTATTACATGCCCTGCCAGGATACCGAGGGTAATAATTTTGCCATCATGGAGGATGACGAGACGGCCCAATAACCCGCGCGGAGTCACATCTTCGTGGCCCATGGCATAATATTCGGTGGTGAAGGATAAGAGTGAGGGGGAGCGCACTGCTCCCTCCCCATGTGGCATGTGATCTGGAGCGCTGGATGGGAGAGCTTGCAAGGCCAAGCGTGGTCGCGGAGATCCTGGACAGGCATGGGCTGCGCCTTTCCCGCGCCCTGGGCCAGCACTTCCTCATCGACGGCAACGTCCTCCGCCGCCTGCTCGAGGCCGCCGACCTCACCGCCGAGGATACCGCGCTGGAGATAGGGCCGGGGATCGGCACCCTCACCGAGGAGCTGTGCGGGCGGGCGCGACGGGTGGTAGCTGTGGAGATGGACCGCCGCTTCATCGCCGTCCTGGGCGAGACCCTGGGCCCCAGGCCTAACCTGGAGCTGGTGGTGGGTGACGCTATGCGTGTGGACCTGGCGGGGTTGTTCTCGCCCGGGGAGAAGGTCAAGGTGGTGTCCAACCTGCCCTACAACGTCGCCACCCCCCTCATCCTGCGCCTGCTGCGGGAGCTCCCCCAGGCCGGGAGCATGGTGGTGACGGTGCAGCGTGAGCTGGCCGACCGCTACCTGGCGGAGCCCGGCAGCCCCGCATACAGCGGGGTATCGGTGAAGATGCGGCTCCTCGCTCGCGTGCGGCGCCTGGCCTTTGTCCCCCCGACGGTATTCATGCCGCCTCCCCGCGTGGAATCCGCCGTCCTGCGCATCGAGAGGAGGAGCGGGCTCGCAGAGGGCGTTGACGTCGAGCCCTTCTTCCGCTTCCTGAACGCTTCCTTCTCCGCCAGGAGAAAGATGTTGGTAAACGCCCTCAGCACTGGCAGGCTTCCCTATTGCTCCCGCACCCTGGCGGAGGAAGCCCTGCGCGCCGCCGGTTTCCCGCCCGGCGCCCGCGCCGAGGAACTCACCTGCGATGAACTCCTCGCCATCTTCCGCATCCTCTAAAGCCCTGGGGTCAGCCGTCCAATCGACATATAGGGCCAGGTGTCCACAAGGGATCGCATTTGCAGAGCACCGGGGCCAGCTTCTTAACAACCATCATTTTGTCAGCAGTACTGACTGCCGATTCGATCTTGAATCCAAAGCCTTGGGGTCAGCCCTCCACATTCCACATAAACCAGAAAAGGCCCTGCTTGCCACATATCGCTTAGCGTCTTATGTGGAATGTGGAGGGCTGACCCCCGGCTTGATAAAGTAAAGGACGGGCCCGGAGGCCCGCCCCGTAAGGATCCGGACTGACGTTCTCTTACTTGCGCTTGAGCTCGTTTATGCACTTCTGGCAGATGCGGCTGCCCTTGAAAGTGCGGATCTTATCCGGGCTGCTGCAGATGCTGCATCCCGGCTGATACTTCACCAACACGATCCTCTCGCCGTCGACGAAGATCTCGATGGGGTCGCGCTCTTTGATGTCCAGAGTGCGGCGCAGCTCCATGGGGATGACGATCCTGCCGAGCTCGTCGATCTTCCTTACGATGCCGGTCGCTTTCATATCTCGCCCACCCTTTCATGCTTGCTGGCCCGGTCTCTGCGGCCCGGGCACATGTCAATCTCCTTGACAATCATGGGTTCTACCAGGGATATAATTATATGTACATCGCGCGAAGAGTGTCAATAATATTTTTGTAATTTTTTACATGGGAAGGAAATAATGGACAAAGCCTATTACGTCACAACGCCCATCTATTACGTCAACGACCTGCCCCATATCGGCACCGCGTATACCACGGTGGTGGCCGACACGCTGACGCGCTACCACCGCCTCAAGGGCGAGCGCGTCTTCTTTCTGACCGGGGTGGACGAGCACGGCCAGCACGTGGCACGCGCCGCCGAACGCAACGACGTCTCGCCGCAGGAATGGGCGGACCGTATGGTGGTGCATTTCACCGACGTCTGGGAGAAGCTCAACATCAGCAACGATTTCTTCATCCGCACCACTTCGCCCCGCCATGCCGAGGTGGCGCGCAAGTTCATCCAGAACCTCTACGACAAGGGCGATATCTACCTGGACACCTACGAAGGCTGGTACTGCGTGCCCGACGAGTCCTTCTGGCTCCCCTCTCAACTGGTGGATGGAAAATGTCCCCAGTGTGGCAGGGAGGTAGAGATGGTGCAGGAGGACAACTACTTCTTCCGGCTCTCCGCCTATGCCGACCGGCTGCTCGCGCACATCGAGGCCAACCCGGACTTCGTGCAGCCGGACATGCGCCGCAACGAGGTGACCAGCTTCGTCAAGCAGGGGCTCACCGACCAGAGCATCAGCCGCAAGACCATCACCTGGGGCATACCGCTGCCCTTCGACGAGAGCCAGGTGATGTACGTGTGGTTCGACGCCCTGCTCAACTACGTGAGCGCCATCGACTACGGCATAGACAAGGCGCGCTTCGAGGGTATCTGGCCCGCCGACGTGCACCTCATCGGCAAAGAGATCCTGCGCTTCCATGCCATCATCTGGCCGGCCATGCTCATGGCGGCCGGCCTTCCCTTGCCCCGCCAGGTCTACGCCCACGGCTGGCTCACCGTGGAGGGGGAGAAGATGTCCAAGTCCAAGGGTAACGTCATCAGCCCCTACGAGCTCATCGACGCGTACGGCGTTGACGCCTACCGCTACTACTTCCTGCGCGAGTTCTCCTTCGGGTACGACGGCAACTTCTCGCGCGAGAACATGACCGGGCGCTACAATGCCGACCTGGCCAACTCCCTGGGGAACATGGTCAGCCGTATTCTGGCCATGCTGGAGCGCTACCGCGGCGGCGAAGTCCCCGCGGCCTCGGTGGGAAACGACGGTGCGCCGGATGCCGCCCTCAAGGAGGCTGCCTCGCGGGTGTTCGGAGAGGTGGACGAGTGCATGGGCAGGCTGGCCTTCAGCGAGGTCCTGCAAGCCATATGGAATTTCCTGGGAGCAGTGAACCGCTACGTGGACGAGACTGCCGCCTGGGACCTTGCCAAGGACCCTACCCTGGCGGGGCGCCTGGACACCGTCCTCTACAACGGGGTGGAGGCGGTGCGTCTCACCGCGCTGCTGGTGCTGCCCTGCATGCCCTGGACGGGTGAGGGCATCTGGGAACGCCTGGGCTACGCTGACTCCATCCACGACCACCACCTTCCCGCCGAGGGCGAGTGGGGGCTCTACCCGGCCGGGCGTAAGGTGTCTAAGGGGGAAGCCCTCTTCCCCCGCATCGAAACGGCGAAATAACGCAACTTTTTGGGGTCAGGCCTCAAAACTTGCACTGTTCAATTCCGGGGTCTGCCCCTTGAAGTCGAATGGAGGCAGCATGAACCTGGTCGACACCCACGCTCACTTAGATCTGCTGGAAGGCGACGTGGCCGAAGCCCTGGAGCGGGCGCGCGCGGTGGGCGTTACCGGGGTCATCGCTATCGGCATCGACCTGAAGTCCAGCCGCCGTGCCGTCGAGCTGGCGCATACCTTCCCCCAGGTGCACGCGGTGGTGGGCATGCACCCGCACGACGCCCTGGACTTGGACGACGCCGCGCTGCACGAGCTGAGGCGTCTGGCCGGGGACCCCCGGGTGGTGGGCATCGGAGAGACCGGGCTGGACTTCTACCGCAACCTATCGCCTCGCGCCGACCAGGAACGGGCATTCCGTTCCCTGGTGGAGCTGGCGCGTGAGCTGGTCTTAAAGGTGGTGGTGCACGACCGCGAGGCTCACGCCGACACCATGCGCATCCTCGGGGAGTACGCGCCTTTCGACGGAGGCCTGGTGATGCACTGTTTCTCCGGCGACCTGGACATGGCCCATGCCATGATGGACATGGGGGGATACGTGTCCATTGCCGGGCCGGTCACCTTCCACAACGCGCGGCGCCTGCAGGACATCGTGCGGGAGTTGCCGCTGGAGAGGATGCTCATCGAGACGGACAGCCCCTTCCTCTCTCCCCACCCCTTCCGCGGCAAGCCCAACTTTCCCGAGAGGCTGTTGCTCATCGCCGAGAAAGTCGCGGAACTCAAGGGCATCGCCGTCGAGGACCTGGCGTTGCCAAACCCGTTCTATGCCGATAAGTGATATACCCGCGTACCCCATCAGGGCATCTTTACGGTCTCCTGTTATCAATAGGCTGGAGAGGCTGTGTCAGCGGCCCTGGATGAGACCATCGCAACATCGAAGTCTGCCGCGGTTGGTCTCCCCGCATATGGGAACCGGGAACCCGATAACAAGGAGATCGATAATCAGCTATGCGGCCGTCATGAGACCGCGCTGAAGAAGAGGATGCCGAGGGGGATGCCCACGGCGATGCCCAGGAGCTGGGGCCACAAGGTCCTCGAGTTGCTCTTTATCGCTTCGAGCAGCCCACTCCACGTGACCTTCCTCATCACTAAATAGAGGGGGAGGCCTCCCATCACGACGAACACCACCCCGCAGACTATCCATCCCCATATGAGCCCCTCGGGATTGAAGAAACCATATTCGCAGAAGTTCCACCCGAGGGAGAGGAAGATCGCTGGCCAGAAGAATATGGCCACCAGGCTCGCCTTGCCGCGGCCCGCCGAGAACATGCCCATGCTCATGAAGGTTATCAATACGCACCCGATGACGGAGACCGGGAAGATCCACCAATATCCCGGAGCGGGATGGGCGATCTCGTAGGGGCCCCCTATCGCGACCATGCCGCCCAGGTCCATCACGCCGCGCATGGCCAGAAAGAGGCAGGTGAGCAAGAAGGTGAATCCCAGTGGCAGCAGAAGCAACCACAACAACTGTCGCGGTGATGTTAGAGTTTCGCTGGCATCCCGGGAATCGACCGGCTCCGTCTCCGCGAAATCGACGAACTCGACCTTCGCGGTATCGCTTGGTCCCTCAGGCGATGGGCTGGCCTCCTCTATCGGTGCTCCGACCGGCCCCTCCCCCTTCGGATCACTCGGTCCCATCGATTAGATACCTCCGTAGACTCGAGTCTCCCGTGCCCATATGCAATAAACG
>CAYHAT010000084.1:0-11092 GCA_964354675.1 uncultured Actinomycetota bacterium
AGGGGTTTCTAATATAGGCTACGCCCCTACGTAACGCTGGTATCCATTACGGTCGAATACGTACATCTTGCTTCCTTTTCTTTCTTAATCGCTGCGACCGACCCCGTAGTTCCGAGCTTCCTACGGCTGCCGCGTCATGTGTATAATTACCCCAGTCTTGAAGGCAGGGGCTCTGAGAACGACCGGAAGGAATCCTTTGTGTTGGCTCATCAGCTTTGACTATACCGTATTCACCTGGATCAACGGGCTGGCGGGCAGGAACAGCCTGCTCGATACGGTCATGCGGACGTTCTGCAACGACCACCTGGTCCCCTTTATCCTGGGGTTTATGCTGGTGATCATGGCCTTGCACGGCCGTAACCGCATGCAGGACCGCGATAACCTGGCGGCCGTGGTGCGCCTGTTCGTCGCCGTCGCCGTCTCCTCCGCCGTCTTGCAGCTGGCCGTGACCCTGGTGCACCGTCCCCGGCCTTTCATCGACCACGAGGTGCACCTGCTCTTCTACCGCCCTACCGACTGGTCGTTTCCCAGTAATCCGGCGACGGCCACCTTCACCTTTTTCTTCTCGGCCTTGTTCTCGGACCGGCGTTTCGGATGGTGGTTCCTGCCGCCTGCCCTGCTCATGTCCTTTGCCCGCATATACTGCGGCGTGCATTACCCCGGGGATGTGCTCGCCGGCATAGTCATCGCCGCGGCCAGCGCCTACCTGGTGCACCGCGTTGACTTCCTGAGCCGGCCCCTGGTGGCCATCATGAACAGCCTGGAGAGCCGTATAAGGTCCTCCCTGAGCGTGAGGGAATGAGCCGTGGAGGAGATCTTTTACGAGGACATACTGGAGACCTTTCTCTTCTGCTTTTTCGCCTCCCTCGGGATCATCCAGATCATGGTGGCGAGGCGGGGCTGGCATGGTTTGAGCGTCTACGGAGGGCGCGTGCGCTCCAACGTCAACAACGCCCTGGGGGCCGCCCTGCTCATCCTTGCCTTCGCCTGGTACTTCAGCGACCCGCTGCATCGCAACGTGCGCAATATCGAGGCTTTCATGAGCCTGGTCTGCCTCGTTTTAGGTATCGTAGCCGCCGGCGCAGCCACCGCTTCTCTTGCGGCGCTGTCGGAGGCGCTGCGGCGCCGTTTCGGCCGCGGCAAGGCGGGCGGAGGCGGGTCCGGCAGTTCGCTCGAGTGCTTGCCCCTGCCGGGCGGAGCGGTGCTGATGTCCGAGGCATGGGGGGGGCGGGGCGAAAACCTGGTGGTGGTCGCCGAGCCTGGAAGAGGGTCGCAGAGCCTCATGCGCAGCCTCCATGCGGCCCTGCCGCAAGGCCGCGGGCTGCTGTCTCTGCACCCCCGGTCGCGGGAAGATGGCGGGCAGCCACTGCATCCGCGGGCAGCCGGGCCGATGATCCTGGAGTCGCTCGCCCGGGTGGAGCAAGAACGCGGTATAGACCTGGAGGGGGAGACCTTCCTGGGCCTGGGCTGGGGCGGCGATGCGCTCGCCATGCTGCGCCCTGGTCTGGTAGACAAATACAACCCACGCGGGCTGTTGTTGGTAGCGCCGGTGGTGCCAGACTGCGAGCAGGGCTGCGTGGGCGACGCTCTGCTCTCCAATACCCCTCTCGACATAGCCGTGACACTTGCGGAGCAAAAACCCTGGAAGGAAGCGGATTTCAGCAGGATCATCCGCCTGTGGTTGCCCGTCTTCGCGCTATGCGTGGCGGCGGCGACCGCGGTGACCGTGGCCTTCGACGTGAGGTGGAAGCTGTTCTCCGGACCCATGGTGGGACTGCTCATCTCGCTATGGGCGACCTACTTCCTTGCCCGGTGGCGGGGCGGCGGGGTTAAAGACAGCATGGAATCCAGGTTGGTCTCCCTCCTTTGCAGCCCGGCCCCCCCCGGTGGCGCAGGTGTTCCTCTCACCATTGTGTTCACCTCCGGGGATCCCGCCTCACTGGCGACCCTGCCCGCAGAGACCAGGTCCGCCTTCGACTCCCATCGCCTTGAATTGTGGGAGGACGTCTTGAGGGGTAAATTCATATTGGGCGAGGGAACCCTCGAACGCCTGGTAGCTCTAATATGGGAGGGGCGGTCCGGGGACGAGGCGGAATAGTAGGCGGAGCTTGTTCGGCCGATAGGAGGTAAGGACTTAGATGGAAGGCAGTGGTGACCGCAGCGCGGCCCTGGTTCTTAAGCTCCTGCTCTGCTTTCTTCTTACCGGCATCGCGATCTTCTTCGTGGTCCAGGCTTCGTTGGGAGCGCGCAACGCCGTCGGTGGCGTGTCCCAACCCCAACCGGAGGACATCGCTCGTCCTCTGGGCGAAACGCTCTACCGTTCTCTCGCGGACCTCCTGGACGACCTGGCCGGCGCGCGAGTATTTCCCCTTGTCCCCGCCTGGGAACTGGCAGTGAGCGGTGAGGTCTTCATCGACAAGGAAGGGGACTTCCTCTATCTCACCTCTACCCTGGGACAGGTTATAGCGGTAAACGCCGCCACGGGTAACATCCTCTGGAGCCTGGACCTGGAGGTATGGGTATCGGCGCCGCCCACCGCACAGGATGGAGTAGTCTACGTTGGAGCTACCGACCACGTCCTTTACGCCCTCGATGCGGGTAGCGGGGTGCTCCTCTGGTACTACACTTCCCAGGGGGAGATACTGGCCCAGCCTGTGGTCAGCGACGGCATGGTGTTCATCACAGCCGACAACGATTCGGTGTATGATCTCATCCACCGCTTATACGCTTTGGACGCCCGCAGCGGCACACCTCTCTGGATATATGACACCGAGAGCTGGACCCCTTCTCCGCCCGCCGTGGGAGCGAATGCAGTCTATCTGGGCGGTTACCGGCGCGAGGTCTACGCCCTGGAGAAGTCCACGGGCCGGGAGCTGTGGTCGTTCAAGGCTTCGAACATCGTTTTCTCATCGCCCCAGATCGTATCGGGAAAGCTGCTTTTCACTTGCATAGACGGCTGGGTGTACGCCCTGGAAGCGGAGAGCGGCGCACCGCTGTGGTCCAGGAAACTCCCCGGCTTCGTATGGCTGGCCCCGCCCGACGGTTCCGGCAGTATCTACGCCTGTTCACATCGCAATACTCTGAACGCCATGGCATTGGATACCGGCGAGGAGCTATGGGCTTTCGATGACGGCGATCTCCTTTCCTGTTCGTCCCTGACCGAAGCGGGGGCCGTATGCGCCTTTAGCGCACAAGGAAATGCATACGTGCTGGACGCTGCCGCAGGTAAACCCCTCGGACAGCTGCTGGCTCCGCATGGCTTCACCTCGCCGCCTCTTCTGGTCGGGAAACACATCTATGCCACCTCTTCGGACGGCTTCGTCCGCGCCTATATGATTCCCGCGGACGGTGTGCCGTGAAAGCTTAGGCTGCCGTATAAGATCAGACGGGAGTCGGATTGGATTCACCTGCAGACAATGCCGCGCGCAAGAAGGCCTGGGTAGACGCTCTCACCTCGGAGCTCGGCTATCTTGGCATGATCTGTACGACCATCTTCCTCTACGCGGCCATCGCCCTGCTCTCCCTGGCACCCGACGGGACCATAGGCAAACTCTCACCTATCCATGAGGCGGTTCAGAGGAACGCGTACCTGCGACTGATTCTGGAGCTGACGGGGATAAACCGGGCGACCAACCTGCAACTAGTACTCACCTCTATAATCGTCCTGGTCCTGCTGCTGGCCGTCTATGCCTGGGCGGTACTCATCTTCCGCCGCCGCCAGGACAAGGGCCTCTTCTCCATTCTGTCCATCGCCCTCCTGCTGTGCGTATTACTGACGGTCATCCCGCCCCTGGTGAGCAAAGACGTTTTCTCTAACATCTTCTATGGCAAGATCGCTGCGCACTATCATGACAATCCATATATCGTCACACCGCAGCGCTTCTCCGGTGACCAGCTCATGGCCTATGTCAGCCTGAACTGGAAGAACACCGCCATCGTCTATGGTCCCCTGCACACATATTTCTCCATGCTCTTGAGCCTGGTGGCCGGAGAGGGGGTAACCGCCAACATACTGGTGTTCAAGGGCGCCATGGCCCTCTTCCACATCGCCAACGTGATCATCGTCTGGTTCATCCTGGGGCTCATCGCCCCGCGCCGGCAGCGCTTCGGGACCATGCTCTACGCATGGAATCCCATCGCCCTGACCATCGGAGTGGGGGGCGGTCACAACGACGTGATGATGATGACTCTGGTGCTTCTGGCCCTTTACTTCCTGGTGAAGGGAAAGAAATGGCCGGGCTTCGTGATCCTGTGCCTGTCGGTGCTGATCAAATACGTCTCGATCATCCTGGTGGTGGCGCTGGTGATCTACCTGATCTACCGCAGGGAGGGGACCAGGGAGCGGCTGCGCGACCTGGCCTTGTATGCGGCGGTCTTCCTGTTCATAGCCCTGCTGTTCTTTTTCCCCTTCTGGGTCGGGACAAGGACGTTCAGCTCCACCTTGCGCAACCTGCAGTTGAACAACCTGGACAGTGTGGGCGGGATACTGGCGTACTTCTTCACCTCGATCTTCAGGTTCATCTTCTTCCTGCCCAAGTCTCTGGCGGAGACACTGGGCAGTGTGTTGAGCAAGATGCTGCTGCTGCCGTTCTTCCTGGCGGCATTGTGGCTGGCGCCGCGCCGCGCCCGGGAATGGAGGGACCTCCCCGAGTGTTTTTTCCTGGTCATCCTGTTCTACCTGGTGACCACAAGCTACTATATGCCCTGGTATTTTATCTGGCTCCTCCCCCTCATCGCCCTGCGTCCCTGGGACCGGCTATCTCGATGGAGCCTGGCCATCGGCACGGCCACCATCCCCCTGGGCACCGATGTCCATCCCTATTAGTAGTCAGCCGCGGCCGGCGATCATCACGTTCTCGATGGCGACGGTGGGAGCGCCCAGGCTACCCTCGAAGGGCAGGAAGCGCAGGTCCTCGCCGACCGCTACCGTGTCCCGCAGGAAATCCAGCGCCTTGCCGGCCAGGGTTATCTCCCGCAGGGGTTGCTCCAGCTGGCCGTTCTTGACCAGCAGCCCCAAGGCCCCCAGGGATATCTCGCCCGAGATGGGATTGGCTCCGGCGTGCGCCCCCACCACCTGCAGCACCAGGACGCCCTCTCCCACCTGGCGCATGATATCTTCGCGGCAGCCCCGCCCCGGCTGCAGGAACATGTTGGTCGCTCCCACCCTGGGCCGGTCGCGGAAGCTCCCCCGGCTGGCGTTGCCGGTGCTCGCGGTCCCGGCCCGCGAGGCGGTGTAGGTGTTGTGAAGGTAACCTTTGAGAACGCCCGCGCCGATGAGCTCCTTGCGCTGCGAGGGCACCCCCTCGTCGTCGAAGGGAGCGGTGGAGGGCGCCCCCGCGAGCAGCCCGTCATCGATGATCGAGACCATGGGGTCCGCTATGGTCTCCCCGACTTTTCCCGCCAGGAAGGAACGGCCCTTGAGGACCGCCTCCGCGGAAAGGGCCGACGCGAGCATGCCCAGGAACTCCGCGGCTACGAAACTGTCCAGGATGAGGGTGGTGCGGCGCGAAGGCATGCTGCGTGACCCCAGCAGGCAAAGGGCTCGCTCGGACGCTTCCTCCGCGACTTTGGCCAGGTCCAGGTCGGATGGCTTCACCCCCAGGTCGAAGGAGAATCCCGTCTGGAACTCATCCCCCTCCCGCGCGATGGGGAAGACGTAACAGTAGCAGTCCGAAGAGCTGTAAGAGCCCGCAACGCCCGCGGTGCTGGCTACGGCCACCTGCGCTACGGTATCGGCGTATACGGCCGTCTCGACCTGGGACACGCGCCGGTCCCTGGACAGGGTCAGGCGTTCCAGCTCCAGTGCCATCTCCACCTTCCGGACCGAGTCCGTCTCCTCCGTCTCGGGATCATAGATACCTAGATCCTCTCCCGTATATAAGCCTCTCCCCGGCAGGAGGTTGTTTTCATCGGGCGTACTGTAGCGGGAGTTGGCCGCCGCCTCTTCCACGGCCTTCCTGCCGTCCTCCCAATCCAGCCCGGTGCAGTAGGAGTACCCGAGGCGCCCCTCGCCTACGGCTCTGACTCCCACGCCGCGGCCGTGGGAGTATCTCAGTGCCTCTACCTCGCCGCCGAAGGCCGTGACCGAAAGGCCGCGGTGCTCCTGCACGAATATCTCCAGCTCGACTCCGGCGCCCACCAGGGAGCGCCCTCGTTCCACCCATTCCATCGCCAGTGCCTTGAGGTCTGCCACTTGCTTCACTCACACCACCTCCGTCGTGCCGCCGACCACCAGTTCCCGCACGCGCAGGGTGGGCTGGCCGGTGCACACCGGCACGGCCTGCCCGTCCTTGCCGCACATCCCGGTGTCGAAGTCCAGGTCGTCGGCCACGGCATCTATATCCTGCAGCACGCGGGGGCCGTTGCCGATGATGGTGGCCCCTTTGACCGGCTCGGCCACCTCCCCGCTGCGGATCATGTACCCCTCGGTGACGGCGAAGATGAAATCGCCCGTTACGGGGTTCACCTCTCCACCGCCGAGCTTGAGCGCATAGAGTCCGAGGGGTGTATCGGAGATGATCTCTTCCTTCTTGGATCTCCCGCTCTCGATGTAGGTGTTGGTCATGCGGGGTACGGGCACAAAGCGGTAGGACTGGCGCCTCCCGTTGCCCGTCGGGGCGACCCCGTCCCGCATGGAACGCTTGCGGTCGTTGATGAAGTCACACAATACCCCTTCCTCGATAAGGGGGGTGCGTGCCGCCCTCACGCCCTCGTCGTCGTAGGAGAACGAACCCCAGCGGTTGGTGAGGGTGGCGTCGTCGTACGCGTTAACCAGGGGTGAGGCCACTTTTTCGCCCATCTTCCCCATGAACACGGAGGCCTTCTTGTACACGGCGTCGGCCTCCAGGCTATGCCCGCAAGCCTCGTGGAAGAGTACTCCCCCGGTGCCGTTGGCGATGACCACGGCCATGGGGCCTGAGGGGGCCGGCCTTGCCTCCAGCATGGTCAAGGCCTGCTCTGCCGCTACCCTGCCCGCTTCCTCGGGGGGGAAGAGCCGGAAGAGCTCGTATCCCGCCAGCATACCCGGGGTCTCGTGCCCGGTCTGGATCTCCCCGTCGCGCGCCGCGACCACCTGCACCACCATGCGCACGCGCACGCGTTGGTCGTGCACCATCTCCCCCAGCGAGTTGGCGACGAACATCTCCTGCCTGCTGTCCCCCAGCATCACCACCACCTGCACGATATACGGCCCGGCTTCGCGCGCGGCCTGATCCGCCCGGCGCAGCAGGTCTATCTTGTCCTCGCGGGGAAAAGCATCTGTATCCAGCTCGACGGGATGCTCCCCGAGCAAGGGCAGGGGGCGCAGGGTCTTTTCCAGTCCTGCGGATACCTTTCCCCCGCCGCGGGAAGCCGCCGCGGCGACGCGGGCCGTCTCCAGGAGCGAGGCCTCGGCCAGGTCGTTGGTGTAAGCGTAGGCGATGGATTCGCCCTGCATGACTCGGACCCCCGCGCCGATCTCGTTCCCCGAGGTGTTGTCCTCTACTTTCTCCTCTTCCAGGCGCAGGCTATAACCGCGCCTCTTCTCCACGAAGAGGTCTGCGAAGTCGCCTCCCCTGGAGAGGGCTGCCTCGATCACCCGGAGCGCTACGTCCTCGTCGATCATCTGATATCCTCACCTCCTGATCCGGTATCCAACGGGAGCTCGAAGATTAAGGCGGCGCCCCCTTCCGGCCTGTTCTCTGCCCAGATCATGCCATCATGCGCCTCGATGAGCTGGCGGCATATGAACAACCCCAGCCCCACCCCTGGGTAGGGCCTGCGTGGCGTCGCGTCCGCCTGGTAGAAGCGATCGAAGATCTTGTCCAGTTGCGACGGGCCTATGCCGGTGCCCTGGTCCTCTACGCGCACCTGCACGCAATCGCCCTTGACCGTTCCTGAGACGCGTATCTCCCCCTTCCCCCCGGAGAATTTCACCGCGTTGGAGAAGAGGTTGGAGAGCACCTGCTCGATCCTTCGGGCATCGGCTGTCAAGGTGGGAAAATCCTGTGGAAAGTCCACAAGGACCGGTTGCCCCTTCTCACCGCTGACGTATTCCTCCGCCGCCTTTTTCACCAGGGCGACAAGGTCCAATTCCTCGCTCTGCAGACGGATCCTGCCCATCTCCAGCATGGAGATATCCAGGAGGTCCTCGACCAGTGAGGCCAGGAACTGCGTGCGCTCCATGATCACCCGCAGGCAGTGCATCTCCTCCTCGAAGGTGAGGTTGTCGTAATAATCGTAGGCGGTCTGGGCGTAACCGCCGATCAGGGCGAGGGGCTGCTTGAGCTCGTGGGTCACCGCGGATATGAAGTTGGATTTCATCTCGTCCAGCCCGCGCAGCTCCCGGTTGGCCATCTCCAGCTCTTCGATGTGGCCCTGCAGCTCCAGGTAGAGAAGGGCGTTCTCCAACGCGATCCCCACTTCGTCCGCCATGGCCCGGAGGGTCGCCTGCGACTCACCGGACAGGCGCTTCCTCTGCCCCGACGCCAGGCAGATCAGGCCCAGCACGCGGGCGGGGGAGCGCAGCGGCAAAGCTGCGAAGGGGCCCTCCGGCACTATGCGGGGAATGTCTTCCGCCTCGGCTTCGTTCACCGATCCCCAGAATACCGCCTCCCTGCGCTCCATTATCCTCCCCAGCAACCCCTCCCCCGGCCTTACGACCTCCGGCAGTCGTGATGCGTGCTCCGCGGGGCAGCGGCGGTAAAGCAGTCTCCATCCCCCATCGCCGGAAAGATAGCACCAGCCGATCTCGTATGCTGTGAACTCCATGAAGATTTGCAGCGCCTTCTGGAGTATCTCGTTCGGGCTCATGGTCCGCCGCAGGGAGGTGATCATCTCGTTAAGGGCCCGCAGTTCCTGGGTGCTCTCCCTCACCTTTTGCTCCATCATCTCGTGGGAGCTCTGGACGGCCTCGGCCATGCGGTTGAAGCTCCTGCCCAGACCCTCCAGTTCCTCGGCTCCCTTGAGGTCGATGCGGTAGTCGAGGTCGCCGATCCCCAGCTTCTCCGCACCCGTCTTCAAGGCCACCAGGGGATCGCTTATAAGCCGGGAAAGGAACACCGACGCGATCAAAGCGGCGATTCCCAGGGCGAGCACGATGAGGACGACGCTGATGCGCAAGGTGTTGAGCTGGGAAAAGGCCAGGTTTGCATCCTCCTCGACCATCAGTCCCATACCCAATTCCGGCATCCACGAATAGCTGCCCAGGACCTCCTCGCCGGCGTAGTTCTTATATTCGGCGACCCCGCTCTCCCCGTTTATCATCCGGCGCACGCCCTCCGTTTCCAGGGGTTCTCCCAGTATCTCCAACCCCATCTCCTCGCCTGCCTTGGGGGGAAGGGTGATGAGCTGTCCATCGCCGTTCACCAGATAGACCTCCCCCGAGCTCCCGATGACCAGCGAGCCCAGGGTCTCACTGATACGCTCGGGCGGTATGTCCCCGACCAGGATGCCCGTTACTTCTCCCGCGATGACAATGGGGGCGGCCACCGTCATCACCTTCTCCTGTGCGGGAGGCTCGCCCGCCAGCCGGAAAGGAATGACCAACGTCTCCCCAGCCTGCAAGCCCTCCAGCTCCTCCACCCTGCCCGGGTCATAGCCGGGGTCGGAGCTGGCCAGGAAGAAGCCGTTGGGGAGGAAGACGCTTATGCGCTTGAAACCGGGTATGCGGCCTTCGGTTTCCCCCAGCCCCTTGCTTATGCCCTCGCTCCCCGCGTACATGCCGTACAGTCTCTCGGCAACCCCCGCGAGTACCTGCATCTGGCCTTCCAGGGTGGGCAGCCATACGTCGCTGATCACCAATTCCACGTCCCGGGCGGTATTGGAGAGATTTTCGTACACCTGGTCCTTTATGGATGTTCTGGCTATGTAATAGGCGGATACTCCTACGAGGATGCCGGTCAACGTACTGACCAGCAGTATGACCAGGAGTATCCTGCCGCGCACGCCACCGAAGATCCTCTGCAGCTTCTTCATCCCGACCTCTCGCCCGCCGTTACCGTCACGCCTCTCAGGCCTCTATATTATAGGATATATAATCTTATCAGCCCTTGTCGTTAAGCGTGGAACGGGGGTTTGGCGTGGCTGTACTCAGGGTGGGCACCTCGGGCTGGCACTACGCTCACTGGAAGTCGGTGTTCTATCCTCCGCACGTCAAGCCCGAGGACTGGCTCTCCTTCTACGCAAGCCGTTTCGACACCGTGGAGGTGAACAACTCCTTCTACAGGCTGCCGAGCCGCGACGCCTTCATCTCTTGGAGAGAGAAGGTCCCGGCCGCTTTCACCTTCGCGGTAAAGGCCAGCCGCTACATCACCCATATGAAGAAATTGCAGGCGGCCGGTGAGGCCCTTGCGAACCTGCTGGATAACGCCGGAGGCCTGGGGGATAAACTGGGGCCCGTCCTGTTCCAGCTCCCTCCTAACTGGAAAAGAAACCCATCCAGGTTGGATGATTTCATCGCGATGCTGCCCGCTGGAGGGCGCTACGTCTTCGAGTTCCGTGACGAGACCTGGCTGCATGATGACGTATACCGCGTCCTGGAGTCCGGGAACTGCGCCCTGTGCATCGCCAGTTCCCCCTCCTACCCCAGCGCCGAGCGGATAACCGCCGACTTCGCCTTCCTGCGCTTCCACGGCGGAAGCGTCCCCTATGGCTCTAAGTACCCCCGTGGGGAGCTGCAGAAATGGGCGGCGTTTACCCGCTCCTTGTTGCAGGAGGGTCGGGACACCTACGCTTATTTCAACAACGACGCCTGCGGCTACGCGTTGGATGACGCAGCGACCTTCAAAGAGCTGGTCTCTGGATCGGACGCAACCAACATAAAAGAATGGACATCGTAACGTGCGTATACGACCGTAATGGATAACAGCGTTACGCAGGGGCGTAGCTTATATAGAAACCCCTGCCCGGGAACTACGGGGTCGGTTGCCGCAAGTGCGCAAGTGAAGGCTTCTTCGTTTCACGTGGCAGCATGCGCGCGAAGCGAAACCGTTACCCCGAGGCCCGGGCCGGAAAGGCACTGGACACCGTGCCGCCGCCCTTCGGGCGTCGGCGCGCTTTCGCGCTGCAGGCTGTCGAGCGTGGGAGCAACATGCGGATGAGTATCGCTTCCGTA
>CAYHAT010000085.1:0-10863 GCA_964354675.1 uncultured Actinomycetota bacterium
GCCGAAGGCCTGGGGTTTCCCCGGCCGCATGGCCACCTTCCAGAAGTTCATCTCTCCCAGCTTCCCGAGGACATCCTTGACCATGTCGTAGTCACCAACGGAGACGCCCCCGCTGGTGATGAAGAGGTCCACCCGGTCCAGGTTGTCCAGGATAGTACGCTCCAGGAGCGCAGCCTCGTCCCTGACTACCCCCAGCCGCAGTGGCTCCGCCCCCGCCTCCCGTACCATGCCGTAAACGGTGTAGCTGTTGGAATCCCTTATCTTCCCCGGCGCGAGTTCCTCATCTACGCCCACCAACTCGTCACCGGTGGAGATGATCCCCGCCACAGCGCGCCGGAAGCAGCGCACTTGCGCGTATCCCAGGCTGGCCAGCATGCCCATCTCTGCCGGGCCGATGACTGTACCCGCCACCATGACCGTCTCCCCCGCCTTCACATCTTCTCCGGCTTTGCGTACGTGGGTTCCTATGGGAAGACTTTCCAATATCAATACCCTGCCGCCATCCACCCGGGTGGATTCCACCGGCACCACGGTGTCCGCGCCCCCCGGGAGGGGCGCCCCGGTCATGATGCGTATGGCCTGTCCCCGCTCCACTATGGCATCGGAGGTATAGCCGGCCGGCAGGTCGCCCAGCACGGACAGCCCGACCGGGTTTTCGGGTGAGGCCGCGGCGACATCGTCTGCCCGCACTGCGTACCCGTCCATGGCCGAGTTGTCGAAGGGAGGGATGTCGCCATCCGCTTCGGCGTCACGCGCCAGGTTCAGCCCCAGCACGTCGAGGAGCGGGGGTTCGACCTCCTCCAGCCTGTCGATGGAGCCGAGCACGTATTCCCTTGCCTCTTCCACTGTCAACATCTTCCGCAACCTCCGAAAACGTTCCGTCCTCTTCTTTACTCCGACGGTGGCTCCCAGGCCCCCAGGCTGAAAAAGCTCTGGGCATCCGGCGAGAGCAGGTAGTCGATGAACTCCTGCGCTCCCGCCAGGTTCGTATCGGGATAGGTCAAAGTGCTCACCGCCGCGGCATAGTAGGGATCGACCAGCGCTTCGTCTCCCTCGAGGAGTATCTCCAGGTCCAGCTCGCCGGCCAGTCTCTCGAAGCTACTGCGCCCGCATAATGTGTACGCTCCCTCCTGCGATGCCTGACGTAAGGACTCATCTGCGCCCGCTTCCGTGGGCAGCAGCCACTCCCCTGCCTCGCCGACGCCGGAAATGCTCCAGAGAAGGTTCTGCCTATAGGCGGTGCCGGAACCGTCGATGCGCAGGATAAAGGTCTGCTGCGTTTCGGCTATCTTCTTGAGGGCATCCGTGACCTTATCTATCTCCCGGATGCCGGCCGGGTCTGCGGGGGGGCCCACCAGGACGTAATCGTCGCGCATGATCTCCTGCCCGGTCTCCAGGTAACCCGATCGCTCCAGCCGCTTTTCCTCCTCGGAGATGTGGGTGAGGATGAGGTCGCTCTCTCCGTGCCTGGCCATCTCGAACGCTTGCTCATCAGGGACCACCACTAATTCGACCTGCATCCCCGTCTTGGACTGGAAATCATCAACCCATGCCTGCAGGATCCCGCTTCCTTCCAGGTCGTTGGTGGCCGCCAGGGTGATGGGCTCACCGCCTCCCCCGCATCCCAGAGTCATCGCCGGAAGCAGGAGGAGTGCTGCTGATGCTGCCAAGGCAAGACATACACGGTAATGCTTCATGCTCATGGGGTTATTCTACAACAGTATCATCGACACGTATGCGTGCCAGGCCCCCACGCTTGTCGCGAGGAGCGCAGCGACGTGGCGATCTCGATTGAGACAAATGGGCACTTGAGCTACTAGGTTGAGAGGCGCAGGCACCGTCGCGCCGCCCTCAGGTCGTCCCCTCGTCTTGCTCGGGATAAACTTTGTCGCTTTCGCGATGCATACTGTCGCACGTGGGAGCAAAGTCTGAGTGATCCGACCCGCCCGGGCTCGACTAGTCGGTCGCAATGGTCGCGGAGGAAGTTATAGGAACGTGCATATGTTCCGTAATTGGAATAAAAACAGCGCCCGTGTGTACCACAAATTACATAGAAACCCCCGCCCGGGGAACTACTGGGTCGGTTGCAGCCATGCCTGAGCTGCCACTTGCCCGGCGAGCAAGGTGCTCGGAGGAGCTTGCGACGACGACCAGCCTTGTCGCCGGGCCGGATCAGCACCGGCGCAAACTGTTACCCAGAGGCCTCGGGCCGCCCCACATAAGGCATGATGTGGATGGCGGTGGCCTTGATCGCCGCCGTTACCCTGCGGCCGGTTGCAATGCCCATCTCCTCCATCGAGGCCAGGGTGATATAGGCCACGAGGGGAAAGCCGCATTCCAGGCTGACCTTCACCAACGCTCCGAGCACCTTGACGTCGGTGACGCGCGCGGGCATACGATTGCGCGCGGACCCGGCGTCGCCGGAGTCGGCCAGCAGCACCACTTCCTCGGGGTGGATGAGGACCTTGACGCGGGAGCCCGGCGGCTGTTCGCACAGCGCCTCCAGCTTGATCCCCGCGATGTCTATCTCGGCCATGCCTTCCCGGCATGCGGCAACCTCGCCTTCCAGCAGGTTCTCCGCACCCAGGAACTCCGCCACCTGCTCCGTGGCCGGGCGACCGAAGACCTCGCTGGGCCTGTCTACCTGCTGCAGCTCGCCATCGAGCAGGACCGCCAGGCGGTCGGCGATCTCCAGCACCTCCGTGTAATCGTGGGTGACGTAGGCCGCGGTAACCCCCAGTTCCCTCACCAGCCTGGAGATGTCCTCGCGCAAGGCTTTCCTGGCCAGGACGTCGAGGGAGGCCAGTGGCTCGTCCATGAGCAGCAGGCGTGGCTGCAGCACCATCGCCCTTCCCAGGGTGACCTTCTGGGCCTCGCCGCCGGAGAGGGTCATGGCGTCGCGATCCGCGAGCTCAGCAAGGTCCAACCTCTCCAGCATCTCCAGCACTTTCCCCTCTTTTTCCTCCTGCGGCATGCGGCGCATCTTGAGGCCGTAGGCGATGTTCGCTTTCACGCTGCGCTTGAAGAGCAGGGGCTCCTGGAAGATCATGGCCATCTGCAGGGCGAGTTCCCGCCGCTCGTTGCGGTCTACCTCGGAGAGACGCTTCCCGGTCCAATAGACGATATCCCCACGAGTCGGTTTCTCCAGGAGATTGATAAGGCGCAGCAGCGTGCTCTTTCCCGAGCCGTTTGGCCCCACGATAGCCAGGATCTCACCTTCCAGCAACTCCAGCTTATCCACGCTCAGGACCTGGCGGTCGTCATATGACTGGCGCAGACCTTCCACCGAGACGAGGACGTCCGTCATGTTTCCTCCCCGCGGAAGCGGGAGAAGAGGCTCCTGGCCACCCTCACCGGCTCGCTGAACAATCCCCCCTGCTGTATCGACGTGAGTATCCAGACCAGGAGCAAGGTGATGCCCAGCAGGATGATGCCCAGGGCGATGGCCAGGGTGCTGTTCCCTTTGTTCACCTCGAGGACTATTGCCGTGGTGAGGGTGCGCGTATAGGGTTCCCCGTTGAGCATGAGATTGCCGCCCACTATCATGGCCGCTCCCACCTCGGAGATGATCCCCCCAAAGCCGGCTATGACCGCGGCCAGCAGGGAGAGGCGGGTCTCGCTCAGGAGGGGCATGGTGGAACGGATCTCCCCCGCACCCAGGGACTTGGACTGCAGCCTCAGCTTTGGATTGACGTTCTGTACCGCGGCCATGGTGATACCCGCTATTAGGGGTGTGGCCAGGATTATCTCCGCGAAGATGATGGCCTTGGGGGTATAGAGCCAGCCGAGGAAGCCCAGGGGGCCCCTCCGTTTCAGGAAGAGGTAGACAAAGAGTCCCACGACCACGGGTGGAAGCCCCATCCCCGCGTTCACCACGGTCACCATGAATTTACGGCCACGAAAGCGGTAAAGGGCCAGGGCGGAACCCAGGGGGATGCCTATGAGCATCCCGAAGAAGGTGGCAATGGCGCAGACGTAGAGGGTAAAAAAAGCGATCTTCATCACGTAGGGGTCGAAGTGGATGATGAGCTTGACAGCCTCTACGAATCCCTGCCAGATATCTCCCATATTCAGAGCACCTCCTCCCCGCATGCCCCTGCCGTATAATGGGTTCCGGCGCCCGATCCTGCGGTGCGGGCGCCGGAACCCATTCTAACATTTACTTCTACAGTGCGTCGGGCTCGAACAGCGGCCGCCCGAACTCCTCCACGCCGAACTCCAGGAGGAATTCCTGGGCCTCCGGCGAGATGCAGAAGTCATTGAAAGCCTGTGCGCCCTCGTAGTTCACATCCGGGTATGCCTCCGGATTGACGTTCATGACGTGGTAGTTGTTGTAGAGGATGGGGTCTCCCTCGAAAAGGATCTCCAGCTCCAGGTCGTCCTGGAGGTTCAGGTAGGTGGCATCGTCGGTGAGAGTGTAGGCTTTCTGCTCCGAGGCGACGCGCAGCGTGTCCGCCATGCCCTTTCCGGTCTCCGCGTACCACGCTCCCTGGGGCTCTATCCCCGCTTCTTCCCAGATCTTGAGCTCCTTGGTATGGGTACCCGAATCGTCTCCTCGTGATATGAAAGGCTGCTGGGCCGCCGCTATCTTCTGGAAAGCCTCCGCGGCCGTGGTTGCGCTCTTCACTCCCGCCGGGTCAGAGGCCGGCCCCACGATGATAAAGTTATTGTGCATAACGGCATTACGATCGACGGCCAGGCCGTCGGCGACCATCTCCTCCTCCGCCGCAGGGCTGTGTACCAGCATGACGTCGCATTCCCCGTTGCTGCCCATCTCCATGGCCTGGCCGCTGCCTACCGCGATGACCTTGACCGAGTAGGGGTTGTTCTCCTCGAACATGGGCACCCATTCATCCAGGAGGCCTGAGTCCTGGGTGCTGGTGGTCGTGGCCAGGATCAACTCCGTCCTCTCCACCGGTTCCGCCTTCTTCTCTCCGCATCCCGTCGCCATGGCGAAGAGGGCCAAGATGACAACAAGTCCTGTTAACAGCATCATCCATTTTTTCATACTGCTCGCAACTCCTTCCATATCCAACACGTCTGTTCCGCAGGCTGGGTTCTATATGCCACTGCCTGCGACCTGACCGGGCACGCTACCGGCCTCCACGATAAGAAATCCGCCCGGAGGCGGACGTCATGGCTCGAACACCGCCACCTCCTTTCCAAACACGGGAGGCATGGAGGTTTCCCCTCACACCCTTTCGGCTCATATCCATAGCACTACGGCCTTAGGAACGGAGCTCGGAGGCAATCTCCCGGGAACTGGTTTTCAAGGAACGTTATGCGACCCAGGCACATCCCAGGTCTGACCCCAGGTGTGCCTGGCGGGCTAGAAGCAGCCCAGGGAGCATTTCTCTATCTTTATGTTCAAGGCATTGGCCGCCTTTCCCACCTCCATGGTTGGGACTTTCAGCTCCTCGGCCAGCTTCAGGGCGACGGCGCATGTAATGCGTCCTTCCACCGCCTTGGACTTCACGGCCTCCATCACCTTCTCGTCCACTTCGTTCGACATAAACTCACCTCCCACTCTTCCCGCCGCTCGGGACAGCACTATCTCCCAGGCCTCGTCCCTCCCCAACTCGGAGACGACCACCAGCTTGGCACGGGGGTTCATTTTCTTGACCTCGCGCTCCAACCGCATAACATCCGCGCCCGAGAGGTCTTTCTTCCCGTTTACCACCACCGTATGGGCTTTTTTCACGGCATCAAACGCGGATGGCTTGAAGTCGTCGAGCGTGGGTCCCATGATGAACACGGCGAAGTCGGGCTCGACGTGGTCGAGGACGCTGTTCCCCTCCACGACCACAATAGAGGTATCGAGGCGAGGCCAGATCTCCCCCAGATCCGCCGCCATGTCCTTTAAGGTCGTACGGACCCAGAAGACGGGGGAGGCCCCGGCCTCCACCATCCTCGCGGTGTCCGTCCCGGGCACAACCGGAGGGTTCTCCTCCTCTACCACGGCTTCCCCAGGCGGACGTTCCGCATGGACGGTGACCTTGATGCCGGCACAGCTGCGGCAGTGTCTTATGAGATAGGCGGCCAGAGAGCTCTTGCCGATATCCTTGTTGGCCCCGGATATGGTGATGACCCTGGGCCTCTCGCGACCAGAAAAAAGCTCGTCCGGAGGGGACGAGCTCGCGCTACGTGACAAACCCCTCTCCTTTCCTAACATGGGAGGCACGGGCGTTTCCAACCGCACCCTATCGGCCCAGCCGCCTTAGCCTTCGCCTTAGGCGGCTGGGCTCGGAGAGCTCCTACGTCGGCTCTTTTTGCAGGCGTTGGAATTATAGCCCCTATTGCAAGTGCTTTTCAAGGAACGATGCTACACAGGTGCCGGCTGGACTAAACGGGTGAACGTGATGCGCGGATTAATATAGAATATAGGTATTGTTGTTCACGGGGCCGATGAACCTCCGTGGCAGAGCAGCCCCGCCAATCGCGTCGACAAGGACTTCAGGATGAACGACGAGGAGAAGACGAAGGAGCAGCTCATCGAGGAGTTGGCCGACCTGCGCCAGCAGCTCTCCGAACTCGCACGCTTGGACGACGAGCTACAGCGGGTGAGGAAGGCCCTGCAGCAGGGCGCGGAGGCCCTCGGCATGGTCCTCGAGAACACCCATGACATCACGGCCATCCTCAGGCCTGACGGGACCGTGGGCTACATCAGTCCCGCGGTGGAGAGAGCGACCGGATATCGGTTCGACGAGCTAGGCGGTGTATATGCCTTCGACTTCATCCACCCCGACGATACCGACTACCTCTTTAAAGCCTTCTCCTCCGGGCTGGAATCGCCGGGGCGTGCCATAGATGTGGAATTTCGCTATCGCCATTCCGACGGCTCCTGGCATACCATGGAAGCCCACGGCATCAACCTCACGGACAATCCCGCCGTTTCCGGCATGGTGCTCACGGCACGGGACATCACAGACCGCAAGATGTCGGAGGAGACAATCGCCGCGAGGGAGCGCTATTACAGGTCCTTGATCCGGAACGCCGCGGACATGGTCTCCATCCTCGACGAGGACCTCTCCTTCCGGTGGGGAAGTCCTTCCGCCTCCCGCATCACCGGCTACGGCCCGGATGATGTATACGGCAAGAGCGTCCTCAGTTTTATACACCCCGAGGACGTGAAGCAGGCAAGGAAAGATTACTACTTCGTCCTGCAAAACCCGGGAGTGACCCTCGCCACGGAGAATCGTTTCCGGCACCAGGACGGCACCTATCACTGGCATGAAGCGATCCTTACCAACCTGTTGGATGACCCCTCGGTGCGGGGCTTTATCATCAACTCCCGCGATATCACCGAGCGCAAAGTCATGGAGGAGGAGCTCCTGGCCAGCAACCGGGAGCTGGACTCCTTTGCCACCACCGTCTCGCACGACCTGCGTACGCCTCTCTCCCTCATCGAGGGATACGCGCAGCTGATGCGAGCCGAGAACAACACGGAAGAAGAGAAAGAGGCCTACTTGAAGAGCATCATCGCCGCAGCGAGGCGTATGGACGAACTCACGGAGTCGCTGCTGGAATACGCGCAGGCGGGACAGCCGGAGGGCGTGGTGAGTCCCGTCGAGCCGCTGGACCTGGTGAGCGACATCGTCTTCGAGCATTGCAGCGTGATAGAGAGCATGAACGTAGATGTCATCCTGGGCGAGGGATTCCCCGTCGTGAGGGTGGACCGGTTCAAACTGCGCCAGGTCTTCACCAATCTCGTGAACAACGCGGTCAAGTACCTTGTCGATACCCCTCGGCCGCGTATCGAGATAGGCGCCCATGCGGACCAGGGCATGGTGACCTTTTACGTGCGCGATAACGGCCCGGGGTTGGACCCAGAGCTTAAGGACGAGGTCTTCATGCCCTTCAAGCATTTCGGTTCCTCGCAATCACCAGGCCTGGGCATAGGCCTTTCTACCGTCAAGAGAGCGGTGGAGGGATGGGGCGGAAGGGCATGGGTCGAATCCGAGCCGGGGCAAGGAGCGACCTTCTTCTTCACCGCACCCCTGGGCTAAGACAAGCGCTATCTCATCTTCCGTATGCAAATGGGTTTTACTTCCAGACGCATGCGTGCCGGGCCAGCCAAACTGAAGCAGCCAATAGAAGCACATCGCGTGTATTTGAATCCAGGGGGAATGCGGTTACGGCAGGGCATAGCCTGCATAGAAATCCCAGCCCGGGAACCGGGGGTCGGTCTGAAGCGACATTCGCGAGCAGTATATGCGCAAGGAGGATTCGATCTGGATATGCAGCCTGCGAGTGCGGAGCGAAGACCGTTACCCCCGGGCCCGGCCCGCAACGGAGAGGAGGGTGCGGGAGATCATCTCGTCCTTGGAAAACCCAGCCCGGGAACCGGGGGTCGGTCTGAAGCGACATTCGCGAGCAGTATATGCGCAAGGAGGATTCGATCTGGATATGCAGCCTGCGAGTGCGGAGCGAAGACCGTTACCCCCGGGCCCGGCCCGCAAGAAGAGTCAAACGGAGAGGAGGGTGCGGGAGATCATCTCGTCCTTGGCAGAGTCCGGAAGGTCGTCGAAGTAAGCGCAGTAACCGGCCACCCTCACCACCAGGCCCGGGTACTTGCCGGGATTGCATCGCGCGTCCTCCAGGAGTTCCGGGTCGATGATGTTGAACTGCACCTGCATCCCACCTTGCTCGAAGTAGCCTCGCAACAGCGCGGCCAGTATGTCCGGCCCCTTCTCCCCTGAGAGGTTGCGGGGGTCGAAGCGGAGGTTGACGGCGCATCCGTTGGGCATCAGTCTGGAGTCCACCTTGGCCACCGACTGCAACAGCGCCGTGGGGCCGAGGCGGTCGCAGCCATTGGCCGGGCTGAGGCTGGACGCCAGGGGCTTGCCGGCTTTGCGGCCGCTCGGGAGAGCGCCCACCCGCCGGCCGAAAGCGACGTGGCAGGTCACGGAATAGAACCCGGAGACGTAAGGCCCGCCCCTGGTGTTGCGGTGCCGCGAGAGGGCATCGTGAAAGATATGCGCCACCAGGTCCGCGTACTCATCCGCCACGGTGTCGTCATTGCCATATTTAGGGGAGTTCAGCAGTTCCGACTGCAGGCGCGTGTATCCGTCGAAGTCGGCCTTGAGGGCCGCGATGACCTCATCCAGGCGATACTTGCCTTGCGTGAAAACCATTCTGTCCAGGGCGGAAAGGGAGTCGGCGACGTCCGCCACTCCCACCCCCTGGATGCCACTGGAGTTGTATTTCGCACCACCCGCGGTCAGATCCAGGCCGGATTCCAGGCACCCCTCGATCAGCATGGAGGATAGAGGGGTGGGGTGGTAGTCACGGTTGCCGATCTCCACCACCCGGAAGTCGCCGATCATCTTCTCTACCATGTGCTCAACCTGCCCGCGGAAAGCGCCGATCACCGCATCCATGTCCCGGAAGGTGGCGGGGTCCGCGGTTGCCGCTCCCGACCGCAGGCGGCCCCCGAAGCGCTTGCCCCGGTTCAAGGCCAATTCCAGGCATATGGGCAGGTTGACCAATGCGGCGTCGGTGGAGAAGAAGCTGTTTCCCGGCAAGGCCAGCTCTACGCAACCTACCACTCCGTAATTTCGGGCCTCACGGGCAGGGTAGCCGTGATAGACAAGGGAGGCCACGGCTGCCTCGTCCCCGAATACGGCGGGCATGCCGTTTCCCTTGCGGGCCACGTCCGCCACTCGCAGGAGGTACTCAGCGGGGGAACCCGCATGCACGCGCGCCTGGTAGTTGGGATCACGCAGTCCGGCCTCCTCCATGACGTCCAGCCAGAGGTAGGTGAGGTCGTTCGTGGCATCCTTGCCTTCTCGGTCGGTGCCGCCGACCACGGCTGCCTGCACCACCAGGTAACCGCCGTGATATTGGCTGATCCTCTCCGATAAAAGGAAGACGTGTTCCGTCGCCTTGGCGCTGAAGGAGAGGAGCAGCTCCTTGGCCCCTTCCCGGTCCAGCCGTCCCGCGTCCATGTCCCTTTTGAAGTACGGGTAGAGGTACTGGTCGACGCGGCTGAAAGAGACGGCGGAGTTGAGGCTCTCGAGGTTCACCCCCATGTGGGTGAGCCACAATGACTGCAGTGCCTCCTGCAGGGTCTCGGCCGGCCCGGCAGGGACCTTGCGGCAGACGCGGGCTATCTCCTCCAGTTCGGCCTTACGTACCGGGTCCGTCTCTTCACGCGATCGCCTTACGGCCTCCTCCGCCAGCCGTTCCGCGAATATCACCAGGCCATCGCAGGCTATGCGTGCGGCCTCGTAGAGCGGCCCCTCCATCCCACGCATGTGCTCCAGGTATCCCTTCACTCCCAACCGGATCATCTTCTCGTAATCGGGGAGGAAATGCCCGATGCCCCCGGCCTCGTTGATGAGATAGAAGGCCGGCCAGAGCTGCTCGCGGATATAGCGCAGGAGATGCATGCGGTTCTCGAAGGCGCGGAAGTTCATGTTGCGGGTCAGCCAGTAGGGTATCACCCGCAGCAGCAGCTGGAACCGGTCGGGCCAGGAGATGCGCAGCGGGGTGGTCTTCCTGCGCCCTATCCACAGCAGGTCTTCGCTCATGAAGACCCCGGCCAGTTCCGGCTGGGTTATGGCCGAGATGCGCCTGGAGCCCATGTTTCCGACGATGAGCTCGTCGGGGTAGATGCGTGCCGATTTATGCGAGAGGATGTAGTGCAGGGCTTTTGCCATGCGTACCGGCATGGGGTCGGAGGGATCGTCGTGTCGCTTGTAGAACTCGGTGACCAGCAGCGCCCTTTCGGGGCAGAGGTAGACGGGTGTGTTGAGCAGCTCCCCCTTGATGCGCAGGAAGCGTTCGCTCCGCCCCGTCTCAATCTTACTCTCTAACATTTCCCTAGATTATATCAAACGCACGATAGTTTGCAGCGCGTAA
>CAYHAT010000086.1:0-10817 GCA_964354675.1 uncultured Actinomycetota bacterium
CCCTACCATATCCCTCCCTTCGACAACTCGGCCATGGACGGATACGCGGTGAGGGTGGTTATTAGAGACTCTCAGGAGAAATCTTGAGAAGCCCTTTTCTTCATCCATATAATAATCCAAATAGCATTTGAGATTTAGCTCCCGAGGATCCGGAGCTTTTCCGTTAAGAGACAGAAGATCTATATTGAGTGCTATCATTATTATCATAGTCCTGATTTTAAGAGGAAAAGATAAGAGCCAAAGGCCGCCACTGGATTCTATGGCGTATGTGGTTGCCAGATGATAGCGGAAGTCTAGAAGCTAGAATGGCTGAGAATAGAAGAGGAGCGGAAAGATGGGGATGAAGAGAGTAAGTATAAGTTTCTCGATTGGTGACGAGGATTCTGAGAGGCTAAGAAACTATTTCATGGAGGGAAGGCCGGGTGTTTTTTCAATCCATCCTAATAAGGGCCAGCTGCTCTTTGATCCTAAGATTGATAATTCTTCCGGTCCGGCGGCTATCTACAAACCGAAAATCGAAGTAAAGGACTTGCTGCAGGGCTAAATGGGACACGAAAAAGTGGGGGCAATGACCAGGAATACTTGGGTAAATCTATCAGGTATTATGGGCTTGCCTTTTTAAGGAAGGAGGTATTATATGGTCCGCTTTGGGGGAAATGAATTCATTAACTGCTCGATTCCTTTGGCATTCGCAGGGCGATATTTCATTCTTGAATACAATGGGGAAGATACAATGATTAGTGTCTGCTTTGAGTTTGATGGAAAACTTATATATGAGGTGTTCAAGAATGAACCAAAACAGAACAAATTTTCAACTGTTTCAAAAACGCCGCCCGGTATAGTTACTGTGGTGGATAAGGATACCGACCAATTCCTTTACAAGGTCCGACCAGCATCCGAAACAAGTGTTGTTTTCGGAAAGGTCAAAGGACCGGAGATGACGGCTAAAATTGATGATCGCAACATTCGCCTTATTAAAGAAGGCGAGGATGAAGCTTTCATGACAGCAGATAACAACCTCTTTGTTGGCACCCAAGTTGGTATATTGGTCTCTGATGAAGGCATTGTAATGGGGGCACCGATCCCAGATAATTTATGCAAGTTCTTTGATTTCTGAATTTCATGGATCAACCTTAGCGGTCTTCCCATTCATAAGGGTATCTCGAGGATGGCGCACCGCTTCCTTTGTTTCACCCTCAAGGACATGCCCGTAAACATCATAGGTCATCTTCAAACTTGCAATGAATTTCTGATGAACAACATGTCAGGAAGTTCGAATTCAGCATAAGTATTCTCCAATTGAGGCTTCGGCCTCAAGATATTGATTATTGCTCAATCGAGCATAGAGAACATATCCGGAGGGTGGCCGCAGCGGTACCATATCCTTTCCGTGAGCCTGCGGTGGTGCTTTTCATCCTCCCAGGAGACGAGGAAATAGTAATCGGATAGGAGTACGAACTCGTTCTCACTCTCTAGGAAAGATTCGAAATGCTCTTTTATGTTCCTAGCCCTGCCGATCGTCGTCGTCATGAGAAGAACTTTGGGGAAGCGCAGGCCATAGTATTGATTCCTGCCCTGCCCACATTCCCCGAGAATCAGGTACCTGTAGAGTTTGTCCGTCACCTTGCGCAGGGCCTCCGTCCCTCGATCATACTCGAAGAAGAACGATACCGTCTCGCTCTCGGTCCTTTTAAACTCGCCGTAGGCATCGGGTCTGATATCAATGCCGATCGCGGGCAGGCATACCCTGCTCTCCGAGCTATTCATCCAGCGGGTGAGCCCTATGTAGGCATTCTCGCGCGCCTCTCTTTCTAGGGATACGAAGAAATCGTTTATCCCGCGGCGGTGAGTCATGTATCCAGCCACAGGCAACCTCTCACGCCGCAGGATTGCCGAGTTGTTTCTTAGCTCTTGCGGTCAGCCTGTAGAAGAAGGGCTTCTTCGCATCGGCCTCTTCCTTGAACTTCTTGAGATACCCGAGTTGCACCAGCTTATTCAGCCTTTTATATGCCAGGGGCTGCTTCCAGCCGAGGCTCTCCTCGATATCCTTAGACGTAGCCACCCCCAGCCTGCGCACCTGCTCGAAAGCCTCCACCTCTTTGGGCGTCAGATCGCCCTTGCCGCAGGCGAGGCTTCCATCCTGCTCTTTTCTTTCCATATCACCGTTATCTCCGTTATTTTCAGAGCCCCTTCTTCTGTCCATCTCCGCGTCGATCTCTGTGCGCGTCCGCGCAAGCGCGTTCATCTTGATCACAATGTAGTGCATCTGCTCCTCGTTCACCTGAGGCAGCATGGGAAGGGCCTCCATCCTGAAGGGAGGGGTGGATCTTTTATCGACCGAGGTCTTCACCAAACACTGGTATGCCGGCAGGTTGATAAGGTCCTCTACCGTCTTGCTCAGCTCCTCATCCTCCTGGCACCTGGCGAAGTAGGGGGCGAGAAGCGCTGCGTCCCTCACGCCCGCCCGGAAGCTTATAAGCGTGCCCACATTCCCCAGCACGGCCGAGAGGACCTCCTCCGGAAGCTGATCCAGGTACTGCACAAAGAGGTACTGGCACAATCCGAACTTGCGCGATTGGGATAATATCTTCTCATACGTAAGGGTCATGAAGTTCTCGGCCTCGTCTATATACATGCGGAATATCCGCTCCCGGTGCTCTCTTGCAAGTGCCGCCTGGAAGACCTTGGCGACGATCAGGGTCCCGAGGAGCCTTGCGTTCTCCTCCCCCAGCCTTCCCATATCCAGATCGACGATCAAAAACTTGCCGGAATCCATGAGGTCCGTGAAATCAATCTGGGACCTGTTCTGCCCAAGGGTGCGGCGGATCCGCCTGTCGAGCGAGATGGTGGAGAGCCGGTCGTAGAGGGACATGAGATGATCTATCTGCTGCCTCTTGTCGAGCCTTGCGAACTGGTCGTGCCAGAAGCTCATAAGCTCTGTATCCTTTACCTTCCTAAGGATCCTCTCCCGAAAGGATGGGTCGATGAAGAGGGGATATAGCTCCATCACCGTCATCGGCTCCGGGTAGGAGAGAAGGGTCATGACGCCATGCCTCAGATAGTGTTTCAGTCGCACGAACTCGGCCTTCATCTGCCAGCTCGCGTGGAAGACGTCGACGGTGTTTGCGCATATCAGGTTGAGTTCCTCCGTGCTTGCGATCTCGCTCTTCTCCAGGACGTTGAAGCCTATGGAATGGCCTTCGTCCCAGGGCGCCCAGTAATGGATTCTGTGCAGGAGATCTGAGTCTATCCTTCCGCACAGCTCCTTTGCCGCCGTGCCGTGGGGATCGATATAGAGGCCTCCTGACTCCTCGTCCCTCATGCCCTCCTGTATGAGGCCCAGAATCTCCTCTGTCTTGCCCATCCCCGTCCTTCCGACGACGGTCACGTGCAAGGACTCGTCGATCTTCCCCAGCGCCACCGGCCGCTTTCTGTCCCGATCGACGGCGTAGCCGATGAGCCTTCCCTCCGAAGGTAGATCAAGAACCGTCTCCTTCTCGCGGTTATAGGCGCGGCGCAGGCCCCTGGTCTCAACGCGCAGCCCCGGAGGATGATAGATGCTCGCCAGCTCCTCCGCATCGAGGATGGTGCGCGTCCCGAACACAGGGTAGAGGCGGCGGGAGGCCAGCTTGAGAAACAGCCCGCGATTATAGAACCAGACCCTGTTCCTCTTCAGGCGGTTGAACCATGTATACACCCCGAAGGCATCGGCTAGGGCCTCGACGTCGTGGTAGCGGGCGGTCCCTGACTGCACTACGAGGCGCATCTCCACCCGGAAGGAGTTCCGGTTCAGCTTGTCTCCCGCCGCTTCCTCGAATTTCTTCGTCTCCTCGGTTAGCATGCCGGAATTAGTGTTGTTGCCCCCGCCTTTCTGACTTCCCTCCTCGCCCATGCCGAACAGAAGCTCGCCGATGATCTCGACCAGGCCCCTCAGCGCCCACACCGCGCGGCTCGGGGATATGTTTATGGTCCTTCTCTTCCTTACCTGGTTAATGATGCCGCGGGCTTTGGCGTGCCACCAGGCCCCTATGGGCTTTACGAGTATCTGGATAGTGCGCGTCTCTCCGGGCTCGGGGCCAGACAGCGAGTTGGTTATCGCCTCCATGGGGTCCTTGCCGTCTTCCTCGTCGAAATAAGCGGCTTTCATGGCATAGATGGGATGCCTCGCTTGCTTGATCTGGCACATCACCGTCTTCTCGCCCTGCTTGATAAGCTCTTGCTCCGATTCCCTGCATGCGATGTTGGGGTAGCTCGCCGTGAATATGCTCTTTATGCGCCTGGGAAGGCCTGCCTCGTCCGGAACCGAGACATAGAAGGCGATATCCTGCGAGGAATGGATCTCGAGAGTTACGTGGGGCTGGGGAGCTAGTATCCTCCTGTACCAGGGATACCTTATTCCATGCAGGTTGTTGAACAGGCTTGCCGCTATCTCGTGGCTTGAATCGTCATCCCTGGGAAGCTGGATCTCGAATGTCCTGTTGTTTACTACGCGGGAGAGTCTCCTTCTCCACCTCAGTATTATTATCGAGCCAACAAAGAGACAGACAAGCGGCAGGATTGCCATGGAGACAGCCAGGATGTCTTGCGGGTTCACCGTGTAACCTTCTCCTGTTCTTCCTCCGTCTAGAGATCGCAGTGCACGCCGCGATGGAGCTGCTCAATGATCTCCTCGGGATCGTAGCGGAGATACTTGCCTACCCTTATGTGCGGAAGCTCTCCCTTTTGGGTCAGGCGGTAAACCTGAGAGACCGGAATTTTCAGCATCGCCGCAAGCCCTTTCGGATCCAGAAGACCGTCCATGCCCTTCTCCTTTCCTTCCACCCCTATAGCTATCAGTCGATCATGGAGATGAGTATACATAAATTCATTCATGTGTGTCAATATTTATGTATTTAATCATGTAAGTATGCAAGAAGATATAACGGTGCTTAAAGGAGCTGATAAGGAAATAACGAGAGAAGGGTGCTTGAGTTAGTTAATCCGGTTGTGCGCTGTCACTTTCACACTCGACGCACAATGATGATCTACCTCTTCCCTCGCTCAAACAAATCAGAGGACTCATTCCTTGCGCGCTCGGGGAAACGGTTGGAGGCCACTCCGCATATCTGCCTGTAGATAGTTAGGAGAAAGACCTTCCCCTGCCTGATATCGTCTATGAACTCGTTCCTGCGCGCGGTCCTCAAGGAGTATATGCCCATCAATTCATCCGCCCCCTCCGGGGTCTCCCGCCTCTTGTCCCAGGCTTCTTTCTCTTCCTCAGTAAGGTGGCGTATATAACACAGGGGGCGCTTGTTCCAGGATACTATGAAGTCCTCGCCTGCTTTAAGGCGATCACGGATATCGATAGGGTCATGGTGGAAGTCTGATATGGTGATGATGTTGATCTCCTGGTCTTTCGATGGTATGTAGCTCTCTGGCCCTGACTTTTTAATACTTGATGCCATCTGAAGTAACCTCCCATCTGCACCTTATGGTCTCTAACGGGGGCACACATACATTATATCATTTAATCATGATTATATTTATTCATGTCACTGCTTAGTGTTATAGTAATTGAAGGCTATAGGAGGCTATGTGGCTAGCATCTGTAAGCGATACAAGAAGGATGGAACCACCCGCTATGTGGTGAGATTCACCGACCCGCATGGCAACAGGACGGAAAAGGCCGCGGGGAGCACCAAGAAGTCGGCGGAATTGCTCAAGAAGAGGATTGAGCAGGAACTCGCCGAGGGGACATACCAGGCAACGACCCCCGAGGATCATAAGTTCTCGGAATTCTGCGATAAGTTCCTGAAGGCGAAGGAAGGCCGGGTTAAGGATCTAACCCATACCTTCTACAGCATGACCATAAAGAACTACCTGAAGCCCTACCTCGGCGACATGAGGCTATCTGAGATCACGCCATCGAAGGTCAATTCCCTTATCGAGCACTTAAGCGATAACGGTAAATCGATAACCACCCAGGGAAAGGCCATGCGGACCTTGAGGGTGATATTGAGATGGGCGGTAACTCTGGAGCTGATCCCCCGAGATCCCACCGCAGCAATACGTGTGCCCAAGTCAAGGCGGAAGGAGCTGGCCATCATCACGCCAGAGCAATTCAAGAAGCTGCTCTCAGCGTGCGTAGAGGACTTATACGATCTGGTGGCCATAGCAGGCCTCGCCGGCCTTCGCCAGGGCGAGATAGTCGCCCTCAGGTGGAAGGACATCGACTTTGAATACAGTGTGATCCGCGTAATGCGCAATTACTTCCCCGGACACGGCTTCAGCGACCTAAAGACCGCTTCTTCCAGGAGGGCCGTTCCTCTTGTCGCTACCCTTGAGGAAATCCTACGTGCCCGCCGCCAGGAACAAAAGAAGCCGCTACCAGATGCGCTTATATTCCCAAATAGTGCTGGAAAACCGCTTGACAGGGCTAGGTTCTTCCCTCGTTTTAAGGAGGCCCTGAAAGCAGCTGAGCTGCCGGATATGTCCTTCCACGACCTTCGCCACTTCTATGCTTCTCTCGGCATTGCATCAGGAATGGACCCCAAGGCATTGCAGGTAGCCATGGGTCACAGTTCCATACAGGTAACTATGGATGTCTACGGCCACCTGTTCCCCGGTTCCTACGACAAAGCGCTGGCGAAAATGGAAGAGATAATGTTAGCGGGAGACAAGCTAAAATATCTGCAAAGTAAAAACACAACTTAGGGAATTACTACTTTATCTTGAAATAGGATTAGAAAGCACTGCTTTCCAGATATGCCATAATCTGACCATATTGTTCCTCATCAATTTGCATGGAATTCAAATAGAGATCCAACAATTCTTTAAGCTTGAAGGCAGCATGGCAAGCATATCCTCTTCTTCGGAGTTCCTCTAAACCACCTTGTTCACGGTCGAGTAGTACTGCGATATCGTTTACGGTTAGACCATTTTCTTCAAGAACCGCAGCGGCCTCTAACTTGGTATCAGCTAATGTAACAAGATCATCTATTAGGAGTGCCACTTGTCCCTCCTTAAATGAGCCATCAATCGGAGTTTTAGCTCCATGTTTCTTTTTTTCTAATCTAGGCGAAATCATAGGGACTCGCATTCTATAAGATAGAATGGCTACTATTGGGGTAGCCGCTGTGGGAATATCAGCAAGAACATCATATTTAATTCCAGCTATTAGATCTTTGTAAATATTAATCGCAGAATCCATAGCATCAGGAAACGACCTTAATATACGTAAATCAATGTATACGGGTGACAAGGGCGCATCAGGAGTTATTTCATGGAGCTTCAACTTGAATGCGCCGAATTTAATTGCCCCTATTTGATACAACATGAGGGCAAAAGCTTCTGTATTCTGAGTTATCATTATTTCCCTCTCTGAAGTATGCTATCAATTTCTTCCTCAATCAATCTTACTGCTTCTATTGGCGCCCCTATACAATCTGGCGGCTGTGTGATGGGTCGGCCGATAACTATGTAGGAAGCTCCGCTTGAAATTGCTTGTGCTGGAGTCATTATCCTTTTCTGATCCTGGGCTTGAGCCCACTCTGGCCTTACGCCCGGCGTTACTATCAACATTTCTCTCGATATATTGTCCTTAATAGCCCTGATTTCCAGAGGCGAAGCAATAACGCCATCAAGCCCAGCTCCTTCTGCCAACTTTGCCAGATGAACAACTTGGTCTTCTACTTCTCCTGGAATCCTCATTTCGTGATTCATAGTGTCCTTTTCGATACTCGTTAGCATGGTCACTCCAAGAACTAATGGTCGCTTTATGCCCATCTCGGTCGCCGCATTTTTAGACTGTGTAACAGCAGCCTTCATCATCTCAAGCCCACCAAGTGAATGGACATTGAACATATTAATGCCCAACTTTGTTAAAGCCTGGGAAGCCCTCCCAACAGTATTTGGAATATCCATTAGTTTTCCATCTAGGAAAACATCCCCCCCGATATCTACGATTTTCTTCACAATGCCAATACCAAACGAGTTTAATAACTCCAGGCCCACCTTAAAGAGAGCGACATGTTCTTTCAAGCTAGCTGCAAGTTCGAGAGCTTCTTTCTCAGAGGAGACATCTAGAGCTAGAATTATTCTGTTCATGGGTTTCATTTTGTTCATGGTATTTACTATTCGCCCTCGAATTCAAAGAAGCAATGCAAGCAATAGCTTATACTTCGAGGTTCGTATATCTGACATAGATTCTTCCCTGGTCGTAGATGCTATCAATAAGTCCTCCATATCTCAATTCCTCGAATGATTCTTTCTGTGCGTTTGACAAGTTGCCACAAACTGCGCTTGTGATATTTATTGCTCCTAGCTCTTGCTTGTGTATGTTCGCAAGGTCATGGGCAAGTATACCCGGCCTTATGCCTTGATATCCTGAACCTAAGCTATCGTCTCGCCAGGCAATTCCAGTACGCAATAAGCCAAGCTTTCCAAGGTGAATCCGATCAATCTCAGATAACTTCCGAGTAATCTCCTCCATAAGTTGCACCATTGTTCGAATAATCTTGTCTACATTAGATCCAACAAAAATAACGCAATCTGAGCTTAAGCATTCAAACTGAACATGCGTATTTGATTTGACAATCCTTGATGCAATGTTTTTAACATAATTTAGTAATCGTATAAATGCATCATCATATTCAATTTCCATAATCTCTCCGATTCTTGACATACCTCTTATGTTCCAGATATCCGCTACTGCAATCGCGTATGGTTGAGGAAATTGAATTTCTCGGAGAACAGTGGGTAAATCGTAATTCGCGTTATCTCGGCCCCTAAGCCTCACCCCTTGTGGACGCCGATCAGGAATTCTCCTTTGTTCGTAGAAAAAATGCAAAATGAACTCAAATGCCTTTGAAAGGCAATCATTAACCTTTTCAGTTAGCCTGACTTCAGAACTACTGTTTTTCATACACGCTAAGAGTTCCTCTTCTAGAACTCTTACTTCAGGAAAAGCCCCCAGCAATTCATTCAAGTAATATTGCCCATCTTTCGGAACGCCGTTCACGTCAACTCTATCAAGCGGTCGCCGCGTATCAATATCAAATCCATATTCTGTTAATACTTGCCTAGTCATTGAAGAGAAAGCCCTCATAACCCTTGAACCCCATTCTAAGTTCTTGATTGGGTATTTTGTCTCGGACTCAATCCTAGGTTCGCTATCTACCTTCTCTAGAAGGACTTCCGCTGCTTCTAGATTACCTTCCTCTTCTATTAGATTTACGATACGCTCCCGAAGATAGGGTAAATTGCGATACATTTGGATTTTTCCCTGAAGTAAAGCTGCGGGTGCGGCAAATTCCTCAAGAAACTGTCGAAGATATGGTTCAGACGGATGTGTATTAGCTGTCGATATACCGCCCAGCAAAGCAAAGAGTAGCTCGCCTTTTGCCCTCCAATCATCGACTTCAAACCAGCCGCATTGGTACATTATTTCTTCATTTCGGGCAGTCGCAAGAATTACTAGCGGATCTTGAAATTGAGTTATCGCTGGAGACTCCGGTAATTGAGATCTGGCAGATTTGTAATCATTCATTATTGTCGCATAAAGACGCGTAAGACCAGCTATATGGGCTCTGGTTACGGCGCTGGTCCTAGTTTTGTAAAGATCCCTCCACGGTACCGCAGATTCATCAGCTGCTTCGTATCTGTCCCAATAACTCGATCCATGCTTTTCCTTGGTTCTTTTCAAACACCCCAATTTTGTTAAAAACTGGTGCAATTCCATGTATTCACCGGTCGGCGATTCAACTGGTACAACTGGTACAGGGCCATATTTGTAAGGCCGCCATCCAAGATAGAACAAATCGTGTGATCCTTCTCGCAAATCATGTTCAAGATTGGCAAATGCTTTGTTAAAATGAGTTGCTGTCATTTTATCCCCGCCAGTCTTCTCCAAGAACTTCTCCACAACCATTGGGCCTAAACCGAGTGTCCTTTGAATAATTATGTCCTTGTGCCCATAAACATCTCTATCCCATTCAAACCAAGGACCAAATTCGCCCCTACATAGACATCTCTTCATCTGTATTACTTGATTCCCAGCATCATCAGACGGGCTTATCCAATTAATTGGTTTTGCTGCCCCGGTATCCAAGTCATCGTCCAATGCACGACCGATAGTAGACTCTGAGAAATCCGTTAGGTAGTGTATTAAATGGCTCCAAGGAATAGGTTCTTGTTGCTGTCCATCAAGATACCTCTGAGGAATTGCTCGCAAGAGTTCAGTTCGACACTCAAAAACATCATGACTGCTAGGTTTGCCTAACGTATTTTCACGTATAAGCAAAGGTATAGGGTTTTCTACGTTTATCTCAAAAAGACTCATGCCTTTTGTGTTGCTTTGTTGGATTTGCCTTACGCGTCTCTCTATTTCAGAACCCATTGTTGGTCCAAAAGTGGCGCGTAATTGTGCAACGTCTGTAATACCTCGGCTATCTTCAAAAGATACCCCCATCTCTTTAGCTGCTCCAGATGCTACAAAGTCGTCAAACAATTTAATCGCTAAGTTTGAACAAGCAATCGAATATGCTCGATGCAGCTCTTTGCTATCTGCCTCCGAATAAGGTAATTTTGGCTGAACTGCAGTGACCGAACCCTGTTTAGATTGTCCACCAAAAAGGCAAAGTAGGTTTTCCAACTCGGACAAGGGCACCTTAATCTCCGGGAAGCTGATGAATGAGCAATAGCATATACTCGTATCGAAGTTACCGTAGATGCGAATCTTCAGAGGACCGCTCCAATCTAATGAAATACTGCTCGGCAATTCAATGCCACTTATTTTAAAAAACTGCGGCCGATCAAGCGTTATTGCCATTAATTCGTGG
>CAYHAT010000087.1:0-1870 GCA_964354675.1 uncultured Actinomycetota bacterium
CCCCAACGGTGCCGGCAAGACCACCCTTATAAAGGTCATCCTGGGCCTGGTGAAACCGGACCGTGGTGCGGTGCGGGTGATGGGCATGAGCCCGGGTGAGCTAAAGCACGAGCTGCACCATATCGGCTATATGCCCCAGCAGGTGCTCTTCGACCCCCTCTTTCCAGTATCCGTATACGACGTGGTGATGATGGGGCGCACCTGCTGCATCGGGACGCTGCGCTTTCCCCGCCGCAACGATCGGGAGGCGGTCATGCAGAGTATGGCGGCGGTGGGCCTGGACGGCCTCGAGAAAAGACCTATCGGTGAGCTATCGGGCGGGCAGCAGAAGCGGGCTTTTCTGGCCCGGGCCCTCTGCCTGGAGACACGCATCCTGCTGCTGGACGAGCCCACCTCGGGCCTTGACTACGAGGCCCAGGAGAAGTTCATGGACCTTCTGGCGAGGCTAAAGCTGGAGCAGGGCCTCTCGGTGATCTTCGTTTCGCATGACGTCAAAGTGCTGGCGCGCATCGCCGACGAGATCGTGTGCATCAACCGCACCATGCACTTGCACGGCAAACCCATGGAGGTGCTGGGAAGCGAGAGGCTCAAGGAGGCCTACCGCTGCGAGTTCGATTTCCTGGCCGGTGTGGGAAGCCATGAGAGCACGGAGGTGTAGGGGATGCTGGCCTACGGTTTCGCCCAGCGCGCGCTTATCGGGGGAGTGATCGTGGCCTTGGCGTGCTCACTCATCTCCTTTTTCGTGGTGGTGAGGCGATTGGCTTTCGTGGGGATGGGCATCTCCCATGCCGCCTTCGGCGGGGTGGCCATCGGCCTGGTCGCAGGGATAGACCCCGTTCTCTCCGCGGGGGGCTTCTGCGCCGCGGTGGCCCTGGGCATAGGCTGGTTCAGCCGCAAGGGCCGCATCCACGAGGACACGGTCATCGGTATCCTCTTCGCCACCGCCATGGCCTTGGGGGTGCTGCTGGTCAGGCTGGCCGGTGCCTACAACCTGGACCTCATGAGCTACCTTTTCGGGAGCATCCTGGCTTTGAGCTGGACCGACGTAGTGATCATCGCGGTCTTGAGCGTGCTGGCGGCGGCATTTATCGTCCTGTTCTTCAAGGAGCTGCTCTTCATCTCCTTCGACGAGGAGACGGCGACCGCCAGCGGACTGCCGGTGAGGTTCGCCTATTACGGGCTGCTGGTGACCATGGCCCTGACCATAGTGGTCTCAATAAAACTGGTGGGCATCATCCTGGTCTCTGCCCTGCTGGTCATCCCGGGGGCGGCGGGGGCACAGATATCCCGCAACTACCGGGGCGTGCTGGTTGCGGCGGTGGTGATAGGGGTGACGTCGGTGGTGTTGGGGCTCTACCTGTCCTTCTGGTACGACGTGGCCTCGGGAGCCACCATAGTGCTGGTGCTCTTCACACTCTTCATGCTGTCCATGGCTGTGTCTTCCCGCCGGGGCTATATGCGGAAACTGAGACAGCGGGAGGGTTGAAACCCGAAACGGTTTTGCTGCAGGAACATCAAACACCGGTCTCAGGACTCGCACGCTATCATGGGGGCTTTACGAACAAAAGGAATACCGTTCGTTCAAGGCGGGTATCGATAGCGCCGAAGATAAACGCGGATTTCTGCTAACGGGTCATACCGGTGATCTTAGAAGAAGGAGTGATCGCTTTGGCTGACAAGACCGTATCAGATCGTTTCAAGAGGAAAAGGTCCAGCATCCTCTTCCTCATCACGACATTGATCATCCTGGTGTTCATCGCCTTCGGGATGGTGACCATGCTGCTCTTCCGCTCATCTCAAGACCGCCTTATAAAGAAGACCGCCTTATAAAGAAGAGCATCGAAAAGATGATATAGACCGAGATGGAGAA
>CAYHAT010000087.1:1970-10804 GCA_964354675.1 uncultured Actinomycetota bacterium
AAGACCGCCTTATAAAGAAGAGCATCGAAAAGATGATATAGACCGAGATGGAGAACCTGGTATCGGCGAGTTCCTACATAGCCGACCTGCTGCTGCCGGTATTCGAGGAAAAGATCAGCGGTGCCACACCGGCGGAGTTGATCGACGCCTTGATGAACAAGGAACTCACGGAGGGTCAGAGGTTCATCATCGATGAGATGAAAGGGATGGTGGAGAGTTTCCGAAAATATATCGCCAGGTCCGTAGGAGAGGAATAACCGTATTGTAGGGCGATGCGGCATAAACTATACTGAAGGACGGTGGTTGAAGGAGACTGTGACGATCGGAAGGTGACCGGCGATCTATAGGCCGGAAGGATCCCGCAAAAAGGAGAATAACGGAATCCCTGGCACGTGTAGGGATTCCGTCTCTTTGTGGAGAATAAGACTGGAAAGAACCGAAAAGCGTGGGGAGGTTTGCTAAGATGCCGGTGAAATACATCTTCGTGACGGGCGGAGTGTCGTCTTCACTCGGAAAGGGGATAACCGCGGCGTCCATCGGGCGCCTGCTCAAGGCACGGGGACTCAAGGTGACCATGCAGAAGATGGACCCCTACATCAACGTGGATCCCGGCACCATGAACCCCTTTCAACACGGGGAGGTCTTCGTGACCGACGACGGCACGGAGACCGACCTCGACCTGGGGCACTACGAGCGTTTCGTGGACGAGCACCTGGGCAGGGAGAACAACGTCACCACCGGCAGTGTCTACTGGTCCATCATCACGCGTGAGCGCAAGGGTGAGTTCCTCGGGGGCACGGTGCAGGTCATCCCCCATGTGACCAACGAGATAAAGGAGCGCGTCATGCGCCTCACCCGCTCCAGCGAGGTGGATGTGGTCATCACCGAGATAGGGGGGACGGTCGGCGACATCGAGAGCCTGCCCTACCTGGAGGCTATCCGGCAGTTCAAGAAGGACGTGGGACCCGAGAACGTCATGTACGTCCACGTCAGCCTGGTGCCCTTCCTAGAAACCACGAGAGAGATGAAGACCAAGCCCCCCCAGCACAGCGTGAAGGAGCTGCGCTCCATGGGTATTCAGCCGGACGCTATCGTGTGCCGGTCCAAGGAGCCCATCGGACTTGATCTGAAGGACAAGATCTCCCTCTTGTGCGACATCGACATCGATGCCGTGGTTTCGGCCCATACCGCCGACTGCATCTACGAGGTGCCCCTGCTCCTGCACGCCGAGGGCCTGGGGGATGTAGTGGCACGCCACCTCGGTCTGGAGGGCCACGAGGAAGACCTCTCGGAGTGGGAGGAGATGGTACGGAGGATCAAGTCGGCGACGCAAGAAGTGACCATCGGGGTAGTGGGCAAGTACGTGGACCTCACCGACGCCTACCTCTCCATCATCGAGAGCCTGAAGCACGGCGGGTTCGCCCATGACGCATGCGTGGATATAAGATGGGTGCCCTCGGACGACATAACGCCGGAGAACGCGGATAAGGTGCTCTCGGAGCTGAACGGCATCCTCATACCGGGCGGTTTCGGGGTGCGCGGCGTGGACGGCAAGGTCGAGGCTATACATTACGCGCGGGAGAACGGCGTGCCGTTCCTGGGCATCTGCCTGGGGTTGCAGTGCGCGGTCATCGAGGCGGCGCGTAACCTCTGTGGCCTCACCAAAGCCAACAGCTCTGAGTTCGACCCTACAACGCCGGACCCGGTGATCGACCTCCTCCCCAGCCAGAGGGATGTCGACGAGATGGGCGGCACTATGCGCCTGGGGCTCTACCCGTGCAAGCTGGATGAGGAATCCAAGGCCTTCAAATGCTACGGCGAGGAGGTCATCTACGAACGCCACCGCCACCGCTTCGAGGTGAACAACCACTATCGGACCGCGCTGCAGGAAGCAGGCCTGGTTTTTTCCGGGCTATCCCCGGATGGCAGGCTGGTGGAGATAATCGAGCGTGAGGACCACCCCTGGTTCATGGCAGGCCAATTCCACCCGGAATTCAAGTCGCGGCCCAACCGGCCCCACCCCCTATTCCGCGATTTCGTGGGAGCTGCCCTGCGCCGGCGCCTCGGCCTGGAGGAAGCGCCAAACCTCAAGGTAGTCGGTTAGCGTTCAGGAGAAATCGCAACACGGGAAGAAGAGAGGTTGGAAGAAAACAGGGCTAACGGGCGCAGCAACGGAGTCCGGACAGGTATCTGACATCCGCCGACATACGTACTGCAACAACGGCATAGGGATCGAAGTAAACGGGAGCGTCACTATGGAAGACAGGGTACTGAACACTTTTCTTCAACTGGTGAGAATCGATAGCGAGACCTATCACGAAGGCGCAGTGGTCGACCATGTATGCGAAGCCGCACGCGGTTCAGGGTTTGAGTCATACGTGGACAATGCCGGCAAGGCCATCGGCGGAGAGGCCGGCAATGTCTACATAAGAATACCCGCGTCCGGTGTAGATGCTCCGCCTATCATCTTCTGCGCACATCTGGACACGGTAAGTCCTGGAAGAGACATCGAGCCCGTGGTCAGGGGAGACCGGGTGATCTCGGGGGGAAAGACGGTCCTGGGTGCCGACTGCAAGGCGGGAGTGGCCGTGATCATCGAGCTCATGCGCCTCTCGGCGGAGGGCGGGCTGAAGCACGGCCCTCTCGAACTCATCCTTACCGTGGCCGAGGAGAAACAACTGCAGGGGGTGCGCCACCTTGAGTGGGACCGCATAGAGGCGCATCATGCCTACGTCCTGGACGGTGCTGGCGGCGTAGGGGAGGTCATCAACTCATCTCCCACCCAAGACAACCTGGAGTTCGTGTTCAACGGCAAAGCCGCCCATGCAGGGGTGGAACCGGAGAAGGGGACCAACGCCATCTACGGCGCGGCCTGGGCCGTAAGCCTGATGCATCTGGGGCGCATCGACAGCGAGACTACGGCCAACATAGGGGTGATCGAGGGAGGCCGCGCGGTCAACATCGTTCCGGACCGGGTAGTGGTGCAGGGAGAGGTCCGTTCGCTGGACCTCAAGAAGCTGGAGGAACAGAGGAAGTCGATGATGAGGGCCGCCATGGAGGCAGAGGCCTCCGTGGGTGTGGGCGTTGAGGTAAAGGTAGAACGCGTTTACGACGGTTATCTCATAGAACCAAAGGACCCCCTTATACTCCTGGCGAGCGAGGCCGGTAAGGCCATGGGCATAAAGATCGAAGTAAAGAATTCGGGAGGGGGGAGCGACGCCAACTTCATGAACGGCCAGGGCATAAAGTCGGTGGTGCTGAGCATGGGAGTAAGGGAGCCCCATACCACCCACGAGTACCTCGACATCCAGGAACTCCATAAGCTGGTGCGGCTCTGTTCGGAGATCGCCGCGGCGACGGGCAGGCTGAGAGGTGATAAGTGAGCGCCGAGGAGCACGAGACGCTGCAGCGCAAGACCATATTCGAGGGGAAGGTAGTGCGCCTCTATCTCGACAGGGTCCGTCTGCCCAACGGCATGGAGGCGGAGAGGGAAGTCGTACTGCACTGGGGGGCGGTCGGAATGGTCGCGCTGGACGACGAGGGCTGCGTTTTTCTCGTGCGGCAGTACCGGCATGCGACGGGCGAGTATGTGGTGGAGATCCCGGCTGGGAAACTGTCCGTAGGGGAGGACCCGCTGGGATGTGCCCGCCGCGAGCTGATGGAGGAGATAGGGTACAGCGCCGATGCATGGGTGAAGCTGTCGGCCTTCTATACCTCGCCGGGTTTCAGCGATGAGAAGCTCCATCTCTACCTGGCCCGTGGGCTGCGTAGCGGTGAGGCCGATCCGGACGAGGATGAGTTCCTGGAGATCATGCATGTGCCGCTGGCCGAAGCGCTGTCCATGATCGCACGTGGCGAGATCGAGGACTCCAAGACCGTTGCGGGCCTGGCCCTGGCCTCGTTGTTTACGGAGGGTCAGTACAGACCCGAAGAAGAGTAATACTGGAGGAGAGATGATCGTAGGAGTACCCAGGGAGATAATGGACCAGGAATACCGCGTGGCTGTCACTCCCCAGGGGGCCCACGAACTGGTGGTCGAGGGCCACAAAGTGCTGGTTGAAAAGCACGCAGGCGAGGGTTCGAGCATATCCGACTCCGACTACAAGACCGCGGGCGCGGATATCGTACCCAGTGCCGCAGACGTTTATTGCGAAGCGGAGCTGATCCTCAAGGTGAAGGAGCCACAGGAATCGGAGTTCCCCCTGCTCAAGGAGGGCCATATAATCTTCACCTTCCTCCACCTGGCTACCCATAAGGGGCTTACGGAGGAACTCATTGCACGCAGGGTTATCGCCGTAGCCTACGAGACGGTGGAGCGTCCGGACGGGAGCCTCCCCCTATTGGCCCCCATGAGCGAGGTGGCAGGGCGTATGGCGCCCCAGGTGGGAGCGCATTACCTGGAAAAGATGAACGGGGGTCGCGGCATGTTGCTGGGCGGCGCCACCGGGGTCCCCCCAGCCATCGTGGTCATCCTGGGGGCGGGGATAGTGGGATCGCATTCCGCCATCCTGGCCACAGGCATGGACGGCCACGTCATCGTGTTGGATAAAAGCCTGGAGAAACTGCGTTATCTGGAACATATCCTGCACGGCCGCGTGACCACCCTGGCCTCAAACAAGATGAACGTGAAACAGATGGTGCGAGAGGCGGACCTGGTGATAGGAGCGGTGTTGATCCCGGGAGCACTTACCCCCGTCCTGGTGGACGATGATACCGTGCGCAGCATGCGTCCCGGCTCCGTGATCGTGGACATCTCGGTCGACCAGGGCGGATGCATAACCACCTCGAAGATGACCACCCATTCCGACCCCGTCTATCTCGAGCACGATGTACTCCACTACTGCGTTGGAAACATCCCTGGCGCGGTGCCCAGGACCTCCACCTTCGCTCTCACCAACATCACCCTGCCCTATGCCCTGGAGATAGCCGAACTCGGGTTGAAAGAAACGGTGAGGCGCAATGACAGCCTGGCCAAAGGAATAAACGTGATCGAGGGCCGGGTGTCCTCCCGCCCCGTTGCCGAGGCGCACGGCCTGGAATACGAGCCCCTGGAGCACATCCTCCCCATCGACCTGGACAGCGGGCAGCTCTTCGGGTCATAGGGAGGGCGTACCAAAAAAGCCCGGGGAGGTGTCCCGTGCAAGGAAAACGTCCCGACGAGACCGCCTGGCCCGCCCTGGTCAACGAATACCTCGTCTATATCAAGGTAGAGAAGGGGCTTTCTCCGCGCACCGTGGAGGCCTACGGCAGGGACTTGCGGCGCTGGAGCGATTTCATCTCGCGTTGCGGCAAGTCAACTCCGCAGGAGGTGGAGCGAGAGGAGATAACCCTTTTTCTCGAGGAGATGCGCGGCCGAGGCCTGTCGCCGCGCTCCCTGGCCCGCACCACCGCCACGCTCAGGAGTTTCCAGCGCTTCCTGGTCGAAGAGGGGATATACGGCAGCCTTCCTGCCACGGACCTGCCGTCCCCGCGTCATGCCCATATCCTCCCCAGGGTGCTCAGCCAGGAGGAAGTGGAGAGATTGTTGGAACAGCCCATACTCGAGGACCCGCCGGGATTGCGGGACAAGGCCATACTGGAGAGCCTGTACGGGACGGGGATACGCATCTCAGAGCTCACCGGCCTGGACCTCGAGGATATGGACCTGAGGGAGAGGGAGCTGCGCGTGCTAGGCAAGGGTGCGCGCGAGCGGGTAGTACCCATCGGGGACGCAGCTGCCGCAGCCTTACGGGAGTACGTGGGCCTCGGGAGGCCGAAACTGGCCCGTGACTCCAGCCAGAGGGCGCTCTTCCTCAACCAACGCGGAGGCAGGCTCACCCGCCAGGGCGCATGGGAGCTGGTCAAGAAGTACGCGGGGCGGGTAGGTCTCAGAGAGAAGATAACACCACACACTCTGCGCCACAGCTACGCCACCCATCTCCTCGAGAACGGGGCGGACCTGCGCTATATACAGGAATTGCTGGGTCACGTCAGTATCAGCACCACCCAGATATACACCCACGTGAGCAAGGCCAGGGTAAGGGAGTCATACCTCAAAGCCCACCCCCACGCCTGAAGCACGGTTCGCTCAGGCATGGTCGGGATCTGCCAGACAGGGCGCTTCTTTAACACCTTTGGTCGGGCGGCGGCACAGAATAAGCTTTTAACGGGAAAGCTCCGTTGTTATGGGTATCATCGGGATCGTAGCGCTGCTCTATCTGCAGCGATGTTTACGGCAAAAGAAGCCCAGATAATAACCTCGTATTAGCCTGGCCCTTGTGGTTGATCCATGCAGTGTATATGGAGACATGCTCATGAGGAGTAACGGTTCGGTGCACATCCGGTTATCTATTTAGAGGAAGTGGGAATAAGTAATCCATGTATCCCATGGGCAGCCTGGGCTTGCCGTATGTGCGAGGAGGTGATGCCCTAAGGGAGTAAAACGTAGCGAGAGCAAAGGAGGTGATAAGATTGCCGGACGTATCTATGATAAGGGACTACGCCATCAAGAAGACGATCAACGGCTTAATCCTCGTTCTTCCCAATATACCGGACGATAAGTTGCTCACCTTCGCCGAGAAGTTCGTGAGCATTATCAAATGGCCCGATGGACAGGAGTTCGTCAGGTCCCTTATCCTTCAGACCAAGAACCGTCTGCCCGGCCTGCACAAAAACGTGCGGCGCGGGGCCATCAACTTTCTCACCGACACCCTTTTCTACAAGTCGAGGGTAAGGGAAGCCTACGAGAAGGAACATGGCTACAGCCCGCCGCTGCTCCTGGTCATCAGCCCCACCATGCGCTGCAACCTCAAATGCGTGGGATGCTATGCTGGGATGTATTCCAAGAAGGACGATCTCCCCAGGGATGTCCTGGACCGGGTGCTCACCGAGGCGAAGGAGATGGGGACCTACTTCATCGTCATCTCCGGGGGCGAGCCTTTCTATTACAAGCCCTTGTTGGACATCTGCAAGAAGCACCATGACATCACCTTCCAGGTTTACACAAATGGCACCCTCATAGACCGCAAGCTGGCACACGAGATCGCCGAGGCGGGCAACATCATCCCCTGCATCTCCGTGGAGGGGTACCGGGAGGAGACGGATGCGAGAAGGGGTGAGGGCGTGTACTCCAAGGTCATCCAGGCCATGGACAACCTCAAGGAGGCACAGGCTCTCTTTGGCTTCTCCGCCACCGTCACCCGCTTTAACAGCGATATGCTCACGAGCGAGGACTTCGTGGACTACTACATGGAAGAGAAGGGATGCTTCATCGGCTGGTACTTCCAATACATGCCCATGGGCACGCGCCCCTCGTTGGAGCTCATGACCACGCCGGAGCAGCGCATCCAACGCCTGGAGCGTATCACCCGCATGCGTAAGGAGAAGAAAGCGCTTATATCCGATTTCTGGTGCGATGGCCCTTTGGTGGGAGGATGCCTGGCCGCCGGGCGCCAGTACCTCCACATCAACCAGAACGGGGACGTGGAGCCCTGCGTGTTCGTGCATTTCGCGGTGGACAACATCAAGGAAAAGAGCTTGGCGGAAGCGCTCGATTCCGATTTCATGAGCTCTATACGCGAACGTGCACCGTACCATCCCAACCTGCTGCGGCCCTGCATGATCATAGACCATCCCTACGTACTGAGGGAATGCGTTGCGAAGTGCGGCGCCCATCCCACCCATCCGGAGGCGGAGGGGATCATCACCGAACTGGCCCCCGATCTAGACGCTTACAGCGAGGAGTACGGCCGCATGGCCGACGAGGTCTGGATGGAGAGGTTCCAGGACACCTCGGTCATCGTGGAACCAGGCACCGCTTGACACGTCGATAGCGAATAAAAAGGTCCGCCATGCGGCGGCCCTTTTTAATGGTCAGCCTTGCTCTATGCGGAAGGCTGTGGGTTATGGTTACGCTTCCTCTCAACGCGCTGGGCTTTCCAGGCGAGGATGGAGGGCAGAACGAGCAGGGATGAGAGCAGGGCTACGGTGAGCGAGATGGCTGTGATACCGCCGAAGCGGCGCATGTAGGAGATATCGGAAGTGGCGATGATGGCGAAAGCACCTGCGGTGGTCACGGCCGCGGCCAGCAGGGCTTTCCCCACGTTGACCATAGTGCGCCGCATGGCCTCGTCTATCTCCACCCCGCCGTAGTGCCACTCCTCGCGGAAGCGGTGGGTGATGTGAATTCCGAAGTCTATGCCCGCCCCGATGACCAGGGAGGAGACCATGACGCTCATGAAGTCCAGCGGCCAGTCGAGGATGGCCAGGAAAGCAAGCTCAAGGGCTATACTGATGAAGACAACACTGGTAGCCGCCAATCCGAAGAACAGCGATTTGAAGATGAGGATGACGATGAGGGCGCAGAGGATCAAGGCCAGCCCGGAGGTCTTGAGCTGGGTGGGCACCAGCGAACCCATGATGTCGTTTATGAGGATCGGGAACCCACTGTTGCTCATGGTGATCGCGGGGTTCTGCCCTGTGACCTGATGGGCTGCCGCGTCCATGACCTCCGCTATGTGGGCCATGTCCTCCTGGTTTCCGCGGCTGACCTGGGCGGTGACCATCGCGGTCTGCTGGTCTGCGCTGATAAGGCGGTTGCTGCCGTTCCCGCCCGCGCCCTTCATCTTCATCAGGGATGCCAGCACCTCCTCGCGGGTGGCGGGGATAGAGCCGCCTGAGGCCTGCAGCACGATGTCGGCGATACTCATGACCTTCTGTCTGAGTATGAGCGGCTCGGCGTTCTCTGTCACGTAATCGGAAGATGAGATGAGGTCCTCGAACTCCAGCATGGAACTCAGATTGGCCGGTTCCAGGATATCCCCCTTTACCAGCGTATAGGCGATGTCCTGGCCTCC
>CAYHAT010000088.1:0-10787 GCA_964354675.1 uncultured Actinomycetota bacterium
GCCATTACCGCCTTGTAATAGGTACGGGAGTCTCCCACCGAGATGGGCATGGTGGGGAGCAGGGGTGCGATCCCGCCGGCCTCGAAGATGATCACCAGGTTGGGGGAGTGGGCCTTCTGGGCGAGCATGGTGGCGGCACAGGGCGCGCCGGTACCCACGGCGACCGCAGCCCCGTCCTCGAGGTTGCGGGCGGCGGCGCAGATCATAAGCTCCATGGTGTTGTAGTCGGCCATCTCCCTCACTCCCCTCTGTCCAGTTCGATGAGGTTTTCCTCGGCGCGCAGTTGGTTGAGGCGCTCGATGCCGCCGCACAGCTCCAGGTACTCGTTGAAACCCTGGGTGTTGAAGATGTACTTGTCCATGAACACCTTGAACTCCTCCGGGTCTTTCTCCGTCTCCAGCCACATACGCAGGTGCTCCTCATCGGAGAAGTACTCGTAGGGCATGTTGCCGGGATAGCCGCCGAAGGGCACCTCGCAGACCGCATCCACGAGATAGTAGGGGATGACCGTGGCGGTGGGGTTGGAACGGATCTCCTCGTTGTGGACCAGGCGCTCGGCGGTGATGATCAGATGCTTGGCGGCGCGCGCCAGCTCCAGGTCGGCGACTGAGATGCCCCGTATGCGGCAGTTGCCGTAGATGTCGGCTTCGTGCACGTGGATGGCGGCAACGTCCGGGTACAGGGCGGGGTGAAGGACGAAAAGCTTGTCGGTGAAGGGGCACTTCACCACTTTGGCCGCGCTGTACTTGAAGGTGTCGGTCCCCATGAGGTTGCGTGCGGCCATGAACGAAAGCCCCATGGCGGCCGCCTTGAGGCGGCAGGCCATGGCGAAGTTGGACCACTCGCAGGACTCCACCTTGCCGCTCTCCATGTAGCGGCGGGCGTTGGGGGAGAGCCCACGCGCCTCCAGGCCGATGATGTAGGCGATATCGCAACGGTTGAACGCCTCACCTGCTGCCAGGATCTGGAAGTCATGGGTAGAGGTGTGGCCGGCGAAGATGAGTTCCTTCTTACACTGGCGCACTATCTCGTGGCAGATGGACGTGGGGGTGCGGTTGGCCCCGAATCCTCCGATCCCCAGGTACTCGCCGTCGTGGACGAACTTGCTGACCGCTTCGCTCACGGTCATGACCTTGTTCACCATGGCCCTGGTCTTGGTGCGGAAAAACTCCCGTGCCTTGTCCGGGTCGGGATCCATGAAAAGGGGTCCCTCGCCCTCGGCAATAACCTCGAACATCGCTCCTTCCCTCCCTTATCTTGACGCATAGTCATTATGGCAAGTCGATATGTAGGATAACATTTCGAAAAAGAGGTGGCAAACGCATATGGAGCTGGCAGGTAACAAGGGCCTGACACTACAATGTGTCCTGTTTAAAGGGGTCGGCGGAGGTCACCGGCACTTCTCTCCAAATGCCAAGGCATGCGGTCATGCTCCCTAAGTCAGCGTAATCCACTGTGCTGTACGGCCACGCCCTCCGCTTACCTCCAAACGCCAGGGCATGCAGCCATATTCCCTTACGAGCGTGTAGCATACTGGACCGTACGGGCGCCCGCGTTGTTTAATAAAGCAAGTCCGAACCCGGAAGGCCGTTCTCTAAGGCCTACTTCTATGTGCACCAGGTCTTAGAGCAGTCAATACCTGCGAAGAGGCAAGACAGTCGCATGCGGTGAATAGCCGGATGTCTTGGCGGTTTTCTGGGGTCGAACCCCTGAGGCCGTCTAAGGGAAGGAGGAGCGGAATTGGAGGATTGGGATGTCGTGGCGGTGGGAGCCGGTGTCGGCGGGCTGTCGGCGGCGGTGCTCCTGGCACAGGTGGGCATGAAGACGTTGGTGCTGGAGAAAGACGACCGTGTGGGTGGCCGTGCCCTGTCCTTGCGAGGTGAAGAGGTGAGCAGGCAAGGTCCCGCATGGTACCGGCACCTTCTGGCGGGGCAATATTGCTACCTTGCTGAATCGGGTCCTCCCCTGGAAGAGATAGCGGATGAGGGCAAACTTAACGGATACGTCCTCGACCTGGGATACCATGGCGTCAGTGTGGCTGGAGAAGGTTATTTCGCGACCTTGCGTGACCTTATCGGGGGATATGGTTCCTACCCGGTCACGATCAATCCCTGTCTCACCGGCTCCTGGATAGGCGGGCAGTTCTTCGTGGACCCCCCTTTAAGCGACTTTGCCGATATCGCGAATCTTGACGAAAAAGTGCAGGTCGAGCTGGAAAGACTGGGCAAGCACATCCTGGAGTTCTTCGGGAACCTCTTCACCCTCACCCCCGAGGACGCGGAGAAGCTGGACCGGGTCTCCATGCACGAGCACCTGGTGAACACCGGCTTTGCGGAAAGCGAGGTGCTTTACGATTGGTTTCGTTGCATAGGCACCTTGATCACCACCATCAACAACCCGCATGACATCTCCATCGGCGATATCCTGCGCTATGCCTCCCAGGTGCTCGTACCCACGATCATGAAGGGTGAGACTACGTACGCGGGCGGCTTCACGGAGAACGGGGTCATGGCCTGGTCGGAGGCGGTGGCCGGCAGGTTCAGGGACTTCGGCGGAGAGCTGCGCCTTGAAACGAGGTTGAAATCCATAGAGGTAGAGGGTGACAAAGTCACCGGGATCAAAGTAGAGGGAGCGGAAGGAGAGGAGTTCATATCCACGCGCCGCGTGGTCTTCAGCATACCCATCCAGGAACTGTTCGAATACATCGACGAAAAGGTCTTCCCGCCCGATTTCACAACCAGGATAAGGTCCCTCTACGGCTACGGCAGCCTCACCCCCTACATCGGCCTTGCGGGGCTGCCAGTGCCGGAGGAGCACGCCAAGCGCCTGATGAAGACCCCCTGCGTGGTACCGCGCACGCAGGGCTTCGACTGGGACGTCTACATGGCCTGGAACATACAGTCGTACATCGAACCGAGCTGCGCGCCTGCCGGCAAGCACCTCTTCACCGCCTATCTCCCCCTCACCGAGGCGGAGTCCCACGACCGCGAGCTGGTGATGAAGGTGGTAAAAGCCGTCCCCGATTTCCTGGAAGAGGTCTATCCCGGGTTCAAGGAATGTATAGAATGGGAGCTCTACCCGGTGTGCGTGAAACTGGAGGGAGTGGCCAAGAGCGTGACCCAGGCGGGGAGCCTCAAGCCCGACGTCAGAGCGCCCGGCGTGGAGGGCCTCTTTTTCGCCGGCGATACCGCCCGCGGATACGGCGTAGCCATGGACTGCGCTTGCTCCAGTGGGATCCTCTGCGCCTCAGCCGTGACCGCCTTAAACTTCGGCGTAAAGTAACAGAAAAGGCGCCCCGGGGGGCGCCTTTTCGCTACAAGGTTGCTGCTCAGACGTCGGGTCCGCCCTTGAGGCCCAGGATCTGGCGTGTCTCGTCGGGAGTGGCGGGCTCGCGGTCGGCGAGCTGCGCGATCTTCACGGCTTTCTCCACCTGCTCGTAGGAGCCCTTGGCCGGGACGCCCTTGCTCACGGTTACGTTGTCCTCGAGGCCGACGCGGATATGGCCGCCTTCGACGGCGGCGATGAAAGCGCCGTGGAACTGTGCAGGGCCTACGCCGCAGGAACTCCAGGTGGCGTCGTCGGGGATGAGCTCCATGAAACGGTTGAAGTTGGCCAGGTCGAGGGCGCAGCCGCCCAGGACGCCCCAGACGAACTGGTAGTGCATGGGCTCCACGAAGATGCCTTGAGGGCGGACGAAAAGGGTGTTGTAGAGGCCGCCGAGGTCATAGACCTCCAGCTCGGGCCTGGTGCCCACCTCCTTCATCTCCTTGGCGAAATCGGTGAGCATCTGGAAGGTGTTGGTGAAGACCGTCTCGCCCAGGATGATGTGTTGTTTCCAGTCCCCGAGGGCGAAGTTCATGGAGTTGGTGTTGAGGGAGGCCATCTCCGGCTTGAGCTCCTTCACCACGTTGATGCGCTCCTCCGGGGTGGCGCCGATGCCGATGGCCGTGGAGAGGTTGATGACGATGGGGCACTTCTCGGTGATCCCCTTCACGATCCCGCTCAGCACGTCTATGTTGGCGGTGGGAAAGCCCGTCTCCGGATCGCGCGCGTGGATGTGCACGATGGCGCATCCGGCGTTGTAGCACTTGTATGCCTCTTCGATGAACTCTTCCTCGGTGTAAGGTACGGCCTCGTTCTGTTGCTTCATAGTCGCGGCTCCGGCTAAAGCCGCGGTGATGATGCACTTATCCTCGAGTGACATGGCAACACCTCCTGTTTATACCTGATGAGACGCCGAACCGGCCCGGTATTCCCCTTATGCCGGATGGGGGGAAACCAACTAATCCTAATACAGACCGCGGTTAAAAATCAATTTGGCTTTTAAGCGGCCGGGGATGTAAAGGATGCCGCCTTTTTGGTAATGTAAAGGTGTTCTGCATGGCCTGATACCGGAACCGCGGCTTCTCGATCGGGAGCGAGGAGATAGAAGGAGGATGGAGATGGAGCAACTCAACCCGGGCCAGATCAAGAAATACCACAAACAACTCAAGCAGCGGGAGGAACAGTACCTGTATTACCTCGGCCAGCTCGCCTTTCAGGCAGGCGAACAAGGGCAGCTGGAGGACCCGGGGATGCTAGAGGCTTACCAGACATTAAAGGACATCCAAGGCCAGGCCGCCCAATGCGAGGCTTCCCTCGAGCAGATCAAGGCGGCAAAGGAAGCGGCACAGAGGCCCCAATGTCCCGCTTGCGGAGGGGCTATCGTCAAGGGCGCTGTATACTGCCCCAACTGCGGAGCTTCCGTCGCCGCCCCGCCCCCCATGGCGGCACCCGCGCCGGTGGCTCTTGCTACCACCGGCCCCGCCTGCCCAAGTTGCGGAGCGTCCCTGGACGCGGATGCGGTGTTCTGCGGCAACTGCGGGTCACGGACAGCCGAGATGCCCACGCCAACCCCACCGCCCGCACCTGTTGTGAGTGCAACCGAAACACCGACCCCGGAGACCGCCGCTCCTCCTGTCGCGGGAGCGGCTCCCGCCGGTGAGCCCGCTGCGGTGCCTGCGGCAGAGACAGAGGAACCCATGCCTTCCCTGCAGGAGACCCTGGCTTGTCCGAGCTGCGGGACCGGTATCCCAGAAAAGGAAATGGTTTTCTGCCCCAATTGCGGAAGCAAAGTCAGGGAATGATCCAGGTATATACGGGGGACGGCAAGGGCAAGACCACCGCAGCACTGGGCCAGGCCTTGCGGGCCATGGGCCATGGCATGAAAGTGTTCATGGTCCAGTTCATGAAGGGCAGGACCTACGGTGAGCTCATGACCTGCGAGCGGTGCCTGCCCGACCTCACCATCGTCATGTCCGGGCGCGACGAGTTCGTGAAGAAAGGTGAGCCGGAGGAGATCGATCTGCGCATGGCCCGCGAGGGCTTTGAGCTGGCCAGGAAGGTGGTGGCGGAGGGCGATCATAACATGCTCATCCTGGACGAGATAAACGTGGCTGTGGACTACGGCCTTCTCCCCCTGCAGGAGGTGCTGGACTTCCTGCGTTCCTGCCCGCGGGAGATGGAGATAGTGTGCACCGGCAGATACGCTCCCCCGGAGTTGATAGACCTCGCGGACCTGGTGAGCGAGGTCCGGGAGGTAAAACACCATTACCAGCAGGGTGTTGAGATGAGGGAGGGCATCGAGTACTGAGGGGTACTGAGGGGGGTCGTGTCTTCGATCTTCGATTTCTCCGGAGGCCGGTGAAGATCTGATATCAGTATTCGAAAACCGAAGATCGAAGACACGACCCCCCCCGACCACTGTGGAAGGGAGAGGTATGGAGGGGAAGAAAAGGTGGCTCGAGGATGAATACGGCCCATCCCCGCAGAGGGACGCGGTCTTCACCACCGTCTCCGGCGAGGAGCTGGAGCCGCTCTACACGGCGGAAGATGTAGAGAGTCTGGACTACGAGGAAGACCTGGGCTACCCGGGCCTCTATCCCTTCACGCGGGGGATCCAGCCGAGTATGTACCGGGGGCGCCTGTGGACCATGCGCCAGTTCGCCGGCTTCGGCAGCGCGGAGGACACCAACCTGCGCTACAAGTTCCTCCTGGAGAGGGGAACGACCGGCCTCTCGGTGGCTTTCGACATGCCCACCTTGATGGGCCGCGATTCCGACGATGCCCGCTGCGAGGGTGAGGTGGGACGCTGCGGCGTGGCCATCGATTCCCTGCAGGATATGGAAACCCTCTTCTCAGATATCGACCTGCGCGACATAACCACCTCCATGACCATCAATGGCCCGGCCTCCGTCCTCCTGGCCTTCTACCTCTGCGTGGGAGAGAAGCAGGGCGCCTCCTTCTCCGAGCTGGGGGGTACCATCCAGAACGATATCTTAAAGGAGTACATCGCCCAGAAGAGCTGGATCTTCCCGCCCCGGCCGTCGCTGCGCATCATCACCGACATCCTGGCCTTCTGCTCCCGTGAGGTCCCCCGCTGGAACACCATCTCCATCAGCGGCTACCACATACGGGAGGCGGGCTCCACGGCGGTGCAGGAACTGGCCTTCACCCTGGCCGATGGGTTCGCTTACGTGGAGGCGGGCATGGAGGCCGGGCTTGACGTGGACGAGTTCGCCCCCCGCCTCTCATTCTTCTTCAACTCCCACGTGGACTTATTCGAGGAGATAGCGAAGTACCGCGCCGCCCGGCGCATCTGGGCCCGGCATATGAAAGAGAAGTACGGCGCCAAGGACCCCCGCTCCTGGATGCTGCGCTTCCACACCCAGACCGCGGGCTGTTCGCTCACCGCGCAGCAGCCGGAGAACAACATCGTGAGGACCGCCTTCCAGGCCCTCTCCGCCATCCTGGGAGGCACCCAGAGCCTGCATACCAACTCCATGGACGAGACCCTGGCCCTGCCCACGGAGAAGGCGGTGCAGATAGCCTTACGCACCCAGCAGCTCATAGCCTACGAGACCGGGGTCACCAACGTCATCGACCCCCTGGCCGGCTCCTTTTTCGTGGAGGCCCTCACCGACCGCATGGAGGAACAGGCGGAGGAGTACTTCCGCAGGATAGAGGAGCTGGGCGGGGTACTCGATGCTATCGAGGCGGGCTTCTTCCAGCGGGAGATAGCCGACGCCGCCTACCGCTACCAGCGGGAGATCGAGAGAGGGGACAGAGTGGTGGTGGGAGTGAACCGCTTGCAGAACGCGGACGAGACCATATCCATAGACCTGCTCAAGATCGATCCCGCGGTGGAGCGGAAACAACTTGAGAAGCTGGCCAAACTACGGGCTGCCCGCTCCGCCTCTGAGGCGGACGTTTGTCTGTCAGCTCTCAAGCAGGGAGCGCAGGGGGATGCCAACCTCATGCCGCTGATCGTCTCCTGCGCCCGCGCCTACTGCACGGAGGGCGAGATCATCGGCGTGCTGCGCGAGGTCTTCGGGGAATACAAGGAAACCGCTATATTCTAGACCCATAAGGGCCGCCTCTCCGTCCCTTTACGGCAGGATCGCAGACGCAGCCCCATCCGTTCCGTTTTGCGGGTATTGAACCGTTCGGCTATTTCATCTTCGCGACTATCTTGGCCTTCCTCTTATCGAATTTCTCCTGCGATATCTGGCCCGAGTCCAGCATGCTCTGCAGCGCGTACAGTTGTTCGGTCGCTTGCGCGGTCCTGTAATAACCCTGGTTCTCCTTCACCTGCTTCTGCATGGCGATATCGCGTTCCGTGACCGGACGGGCGACGAAGTAGATCAACATCCCGAGCAGGGGCAGGATGAGTACGAAGATCACCCATAACGCCTTGGCCCAACCGGACAGGTCGACACGCTGGAAGATATCGCAAATAGCGAACACCCAGATGAAGATCAGCGGGATGTATATAAAGAAGAACACCAACCATTGCCAGAACTCCATTTTCCCTCCTCTCTCTGATCCCCCTTAAGCAGGACAGGCGGATCACAAACCTTCGTGCAGCCTTCGCCTTATCCCCTAGAGAAGCTTAGCCTTCTGCGCCTGGAATTCCTCCTCGCTGATGACGCCCTTGTCCCGCAGTTCAGAGAGCTTGGTGAGCTTATCCGTGAGGTCAGCTGCGTGTGCAGCCTCCATAGACTTTTCCTGTTGCTCTCTTGCCTGGATGTCTTGGGGCAGGATAGGACGGGCGATGAAGTAGATCAGCATGCCGAGCAGGGGCAGGATGAGTACGAAGATCACCCACAAAGCCTTGACCCATCCCGACAGGTCGACGCGGTGGAAGATGTCGACAAGCGTGTAGATCCACAGCATCATCAGGGGTATGAAGATGAGGAAGAGGAAGAACCACCCCCAGAAACCCGTCGCCTGTGCCAATAGCATCACCATCACTCCTTTCGATCCGCATTCCATCAATGGCCATTAGTAACGAAACACGGATTCATTATTGTCTAAAAAGCAAGAAAAAAACAAGCTGAAGGCAATTTCCCGGTCTATTGACCAATGACCGACAGCCTGCACCTCGGCTGCTTGTGCCTGTGGTGCACTCACCTCGGCTGCACTCACCTCGGCTGCACTCGGCACAAGCGGCACAAGCGGCACAAGCGGTACAAGCACCGCGTAGGCGATAGCGCCGTTTTCGGCACGACGGTGCCGGTGATTCCCAACCTGGCCGCTCAAGCTTTACCACATCTTGATCGAGATCACCGCGTCGCTGCGTTCCTCGCGACAAGCGCGGAGGCCTGACACACGTGCATCCGACGTATAGACGGAAGAACCAGACCGAAGATCGAAGACACGGCCCCATTTGCTCGCCGTGGGAATTACTATATACTGGTGAAGGTTCATTGGTCCGACCACTGAACTCCCAATCGATACCAGGAGGGACGATGAACCCTGCAAAGCGACGTATCCTCATCGCTAAGCCCGGCCTGGATGGGCACGACCGGGGCGCCAAAGTGGTTGCCCGGGGTCTCGCAGAGGCGGGCTTCGAGGTCATTTACACCGGACTACACCAGACCCCCGAACAGATCGCAGAGGCTGCACTGCAGGAAGACGTCGATGCCGTGGGCCTCTCCGTCCTCTCCGGAGCCCACATGACCCTCTTCCCCAGGATCATACAACTCCTGCAGGAACAGAGAGGAGAGGGGATCATGATCTTCGGTGGCGGGATCATCCCGGAGGAGGATATCGAGGATCTCGAACGCCTTGGGGTGGCCGGCATTTTCACCCCCGGTACATCAATATCGGATATCGTATCTTTCCTCGAGGAGAAGCTGGGTGGATAAGTTAGGTGGGGCGAAGACACGACCCCATGCTTGAAAGAGGCGAAAAATATCTAATATAATAGGATGGCCCGTGCCGGAGATGCCCTGTCGTTCCACGGGCGGCCCCCGGCATTAGAGATAGAACAAGGTAAGCGATATAGGACGAAAAAAGGAACGGAGCGGGGTAAATCATGTGCGCTGAAGAGCTTGATTTCGTCGAAAAGTACGACCTCCTCGGATGCATCCAATGCGGAAGGTGCACGGGTGGTTGCCCTGTCGCCCTGAGAACGGACCTCAGGGTCAGGTGTTTCATGTACGACACCCTGAACGAGGAGCGCCTGGAGGAGATGTCCGAGAAGCCCGAGATCTGGGACTGCACCACCTGCTACACCTGCGCCGCCCGCTGCCCCAAGGGGCTGGAGCCCCTGGAAGTGCTCATCGGCCTGCGCAGCCTGCAGATCGAGGAGGGCAAGGTGCAGCCCACGGTACGCGACGCCCTGGAGTCCATCTTCAAGGACGGCAACCCCTGGGGCTCGCCGCGCGCCAAGCGCCTCGACTGGGCTGCGGACCTGGAGGTAAAGTCCCTGGAGCCGGAGGCGGAGGAGACCACCGACGTGCTCCTCTTCATCTGCTGCACCGACGCCTACGACCCCCGGGTGATGAAGGCGGCCCAGGCCCTGGTCAAGGTGCTGAACGCGGCGGGAGTGGACTTCGGGCTCATCGGGGAGGACGAAAGCTGCTGCGGCAGCGAGGTGCGCCGGCTCGGGGAGGAAGGCCTCTTCGAGATGTGCGACGAGGAAAACGTGGAGCTCCTCAACTCATACAACGTCAACCGCATCGTGGCCATCAGCCCCCACTGCTACAACACCCTGAAGAAGGAGTACCACGGGCTGAAGCATCAGGTCCTCCACTACACCGAGCTTATCGCGGAGCTCCTGGAGGACGGCAAGCTGGAGCTACCGAACGAGATCGCCAAGGTCGTCACCTACCACGATCCCTGCTTCCTGGGCAAGCAGAACGACATCTATGACGAGCCCAGGTACATCATCACCCGCATCCCGGGCGTGGAGTTCCGGGAGTTCGACCGCTGCCGCGAACGCAGCCTGTGCTGCGAGGGGGGCGGGGGCAAGATGTGGGTGGAGAGCGAGTCCAAGGAAGAGCGGCTCGCTGAGGTCAGGGTTGAGGACGCCAAGGAGATAGGGGCCGAGATCATCGCCGTGGCATGTCCTTTCTGCCTGCTGACCCTGGAGGATGCCACCAAGGTTAAAGGGGTGGACGAGGAGATGCGCGTGATGGACATCCTCGAGCTCCTTGCCGAGGCGTTGTAGATAGATCGAGCGCTAGCGCTGTCATATCAGGAATTGGACAAGCGAGGGAAGAGGTGAATCGCGTATGAACATGGTGGTATGTGTGAAGAGGGTCCCGGATACGGCCGATTCCGAGGTCCACATCGATGCCTCCGGAAAGGATATCGATAAGAGCAGGCTGTCCTTCGGAATCAACGAGTGCGATAACTACGCCGTGGAGGAGGCCATCCAGATCAAGGAGCGCCTCGAGGGCACCGTTACCGTCATCAGCCTGGGCAACAAGGAGAGCGACGAGGTCATCCGCATGGCCCTG
>CAYHAT010000089.1:0-10582 GCA_964354675.1 uncultured Actinomycetota bacterium
AGACTGAGAAACCGCTTGCAGTTTCTGTTTGCGCCACTCCTTTGTTAAGGCGTTCGAGAACCATATCACGAGGTCTCGTCAGGCCCGGAGCCGCCATCTTGAGCAGGGGCTTTTTCTCTTGCAGGGAATAACTTGCCATTATATTCCATACATTACTCTTGCCCGGCTGCGCTCCCTCGCCATGGTGCGGCGTGTCACTTGTCAGAGCCCGGACAGGCGCCGGGACGAAACACCTTGGTCCCCTATCTTCGCCAGGTCCTCTTCCAGCAGTTCGAGGAGGCGGATAGCGGCCTGCTTGTTGAGGGGCTCGTTGCCGTTGCCGCACTTGGGGGAGTGGATACAGGATGGGCATCCCTCGTGGCAGGAGCAGCTCCGCACCATTTCGCGCGTGGACCGGAGATGCGCGACGGCGAGCTCGAAGCCGCGGGCGGCGATGCCCACCCCGCCCGGGTAGGCGTCGTAGATGAATACGGTGGCGTGGCCGGTATCACCGTGGAAGGCGGTGGACATACCCCCGATATCCCAGCGGTCGCACATGGCGAAGAGCGGGAGTATGGCGATAGCGGCGTGCTCCAGGGCATGCAGGCCTCCCGCCAGGCTGTATTCGTCCAATCCCAGCGCTGCCAGGCGCTGCACCGGCAGCGTGTACCAGAGGGCGCGGGTGGTCAGCACCTGGGAGGGCAGGTCGAGCCCCAGCGTCTCCAGTATCTCGTGGGTGAGCAGGCGGCGTTTCTGGTAAGCGTATACCTTGGTCGCAACCTCCACCTCGCCGTAGTGTATGGAACATGCGTCAGGGGACACAACGCGTGCCTTCTCCTCCTCGAGCACGATGACATCGGTGTTGTCCATGGGGTTGGTATAGAAGTCGAGGTCCTCGTCGCGCACCAGGGCCACCATGCGTTCCAGGTCTAGGCCCTCCACCAGGTAGGAGTCTCCCTGGTGAAGGTAGACCGCTCCGGGGTGGACGTGGAAGAAGCAGGATGCCTCCTCCACCGTCCCCAGCAGGCTCCCGGTGTCCGCCTCCACGATGCTGATGAGCGAGCCCGAGGCGGAGCGCAGGTTCACCTCCTGGGCGGGCGAGGTGAGACCGGCATAATACCACAATTTACCTTTTGTCCCCAGCACCTCATCACGCTTGAGCTCCTCCAGGATGTGCCACATGTCCGCACCAAAATACTCCTCGTCCCCCTCCCGCAGGGGCAGCTCGTAGGCGGCGCAGGCCAGGTGGGCGCCGAGGATGCGCGGATTCTCCAGGTCGATGACCGCTTCCTCGCACGGGGTCCCGAAGATGAAATCGGGATGGCGCATGAGGTACTGGTCCAGGGGGTCGTCCGCGGCGACCAGCACGGCCAGGGACTCCCCCTGCCTGCGCCCGGCCCTCCCCGCCTGCTGCCAGGTACTGGCGATGGTGCCCGGATAGCCGTTCATGATACAAGCCTCGAGCTCCCCGATATCCACCCCCAGCTCCAGGGCGTTGGTGGTGACCACTGCCATCAGCTCACCGGCAAAGAGGCGCCGCTCTATCTCCCTCCTTTGCTGCGGCAGGTAGCCTCCCCGGTAGGAGGCCAGCTGATCCGCCAGCTCCCTCTCGCTGGAGTCCAGGATGCGTTGCACGTATCCGTAGATGAGCTCCGCCGCCTTGCGGGAACGCGAGAAGGCGATGGTACGCACCCCCAGGCGCATGAGGCGGGAGAGGAGTTCGGCCGTCTCCAGGTTGGAGGAGCGGTGGATCTCTCCTCCCTCCATGCTCAGGATGTCCGGGGGGTTCCAGAGGGCGAAGACCTTCCTCCCCCGCGGCGAGTAGTCGTCCTCCACCGCGTCCACCTCGAGACCCGCCAGCCTGCCGGCGTGCTCCCCGGGATTGGCGATGGTGGCGCTGGCGAAGAAGAACTGCGGGTGCGACCCGTAAAGCGCGGCGACGCGGCGCAGCCGCCTGAGCACCTGGGCCACGTGGGAGCCGAAGACCCCCCGGGCCACGTGGGCCTCGTCCAGTACCACGTAGCGCAGATGGCTGAAGAAGCCGCCCCACAGGCGGTGGTTGGGCAGGACGCCATAGTGCAGCATATCCGGATTGGATAGCACTATCTGCGCCTCGCGCCGTATCCAGCCCCTGAGGTCGGTGGGGGTGTCCCCATCGTAGGTGGCCGAGCGCACCTCGCGGCCCTGCAGATCCTTCAGGCTGCGCAGCTGGTCCTGGGCCAAGGCCTTGGTGGGAAAGAGGTACAGGGCCCGGGAGGAAGGGTTATCCAGTATCTCCTCGTAGACCGGGAGATGGTAGCAGAGGCTCTTCCCGCTGGCGGTACCCGTCGATATCACCACGTGGCGGCCCTTCCCCACCAGGTCCAGAGCCCTTGCCTGGTGGGGGTAGAGCCTGCTGACCCCCAGGCGTCCTAGCGCTTCCACCAGGCGGGGATGCAGGTGCTCCGGCATATCCACAAACGAGGCGGCGCGCGCGGGGATGACCTCCAAGTGGGTCATGCGGCTGGCTTCTCCCCAGCCCGTCGCTATATCCTCCAGTATCTCCTCGAAACCCGCTTTCATCACCTTGCTCCCGTATCGCTCTTTACCTCATGCTGCACCGCATCGCATCACCCGCCACGGCCGCGAACCACACCACGGGCCATGACCCATGGAAGCAGCATCGCCCCGCCGCCGCCGGACCATCCCCGCCAGAGGGCGGTACCCAAAGAACCCCACATTAGATTCTAAAGGCGGGTGAGGACATGTGGCGTTGAGGCCGGGCAGCGGGGCGGGGCCAGGCTGACGGATAAGAGCGGGAAACACGCGTTCAAGCTTTGGGGATCAGTCTAGAGCAGCTTTTATTCGTAACGCAGGGCGTAAATGGGGTCCATGCGGGAGGCCTTGCACATCAACCAGTAAGGGGGCCGAGACCGCAGGATCGGGCCTCGCGCTCCCCTCATTCCACTTTCTGGCCTTCCTTAACCTTTCCGACTCCTTCGACGACCACTCGTTCACCTACATCAAGGCCAGAGACCACCTGGACCCATTCCTCGGTCCTGTCCCCCGTCCCTATCTCCCTGCGGTATGCCTTCCCATCCTCGACCACGTAGACGTACTCCATCCCGTCCTCCTCGAGCAGGGCGGTGATGGGAATGGATATCACGTCGGTCTTGCTGAGCACCTTGATGTCCACGGTGGCGTTATAACCGAGCCGCAGCGGGATCTCGGTGCGTTCCATCTGCACCACTACCGTGAACACCGTGGTCCCCGCAGAACCGGTCTCCGACTTCACGCCGACCTGGACCACTTTGCCGGTAAAGGTTATATCCGGATAAGCGTCAAGAAAGACCTCGACGGCCTGCCCCTCCTGGACGAGTGGTATATCCGTCTCCTCCACCTGGGCCATCACCTGCATATCCTGCAGGTCTATTATCTGGAAGGCGGCCTGTCCGGCGCTGATATCGGAGCCTACCTTCAACTCGGCCCCCCCTTGCGTGCCGCCACCGAGCAGGCTCGAGATATCGCCCCCCATGAGGCTGCTCAGGGACCCCAGGCTCGAGGTCAGCGAACCCAGCCCGCCCAGCATTTCGGAGAGGATGTCGGTGGACATGATGCCGGAGGGAGCGGCGTAGACCACGTAGCCGGACACGGGCGCTATGATGTTGGGGCTTTTCGTCCCCTCCATCACGCGTTGGTAGTTATAGCTGGCGGCGTCCACCCGGGCAGCGTCAGCGGCGGCCGCACTGGCCGGGTATCCCGAATAGGGTATGCTCGGTATTCCGGGCCGGGAAGCAGATGCCTCGACGTAGTTGGTCCTCTCCTCCGCCAGCAGGGACTTCAGGAACTCCTGCTGGTCGGGCGGGAGAAAGGGCACCAGGATAGGCACCATATCATAGAAATCGAGGACCAGTTGATCCACCTGTCCCTGCATCTCCACGAATATCTGGGAGGCGTACTCTATCCCTTTGTATAAGGCGGTGGAGTTGCTCCATTGGCCTTCGAGGATGTCGCCTATGGAGGCACTGGTGAGATAATCGGCCTGTGCCTGGGCGGCCTGGGCGGCCAGTTCCTGTTCGTCCAAGGTGGCCAGGACGTCTCCGGCGCTTACGTAGTCTCCCTCCTGTATGGGCAGGGCGACGATAGTCCCACCCACCAGGGGGATCACGTCAGTGGGCTCGGCCGCCTCCAGGGCCCCCACCGCCGACACCACTTTGCTCACGTCGCTCCTGGCGACCTCGGCTACGCGGACGCCCTCCACCGAGCCCCCGAAACATCCCGCGCAAAGGATGGCGATGACGATCAAGGAAAGAAACGCAACCGTCCTTCTGGCTCCGCTCATGGCATCCACATCCGTGTTTTCGATGGTTTTCATAACGCGCGACTAAAATATCGTGCACCTTAATATATAGCCGCTGTTGTTGTGCGTCAATGTAACAAAATGGCAGCGTTGGGGAAGGGGCTTTGGTGCACAGCGTGGCCTGGCTGTACGGGGCTTTACCGCATATGAAGGGGCGAAGATCGCCTGCGGCGCCGGAAGATCTTTGGCTTTTAAAAGATCGACACGATATTCCAGAAAGCCCCCCGCACCCTCTTACCACGCCCTACTCCCTCTTGAGCGTCGTGTAGATCGACATCATTCGACTCTCAGCTATTCCGCAAGATATGTAGCGATAGATGGCTTTCGTGGCACGGCTAGAGCAATGGAACGGGCAGGCAAAGGAGAGCGCGGGAGAGGAACGGACCGGCTCCCAGGTGGGCCGCGGATGGCTGGCTGATAAAAAGGTTCCAGTTAAAGCAGGCGGCGCAGAGGAATGCAGCTCCCAGGACGATGCTGAAGCAGAGCAGGAAGGTGAAGAGCCTTCCCCACCCCCGCGGGGGCGCTATAAAGCCGGCCAGTATGAGCAGGACTCCCGCCCCGGTTATGACCCATATGGGAGGGCCTACCCCGGGATTGGCGGTGTTGCCGAAGAAGATCCCGCTCAAACCCACGGCGGGATCGACATCGATACCCATCTGCCGTAAGGGCAGTATGGCCTGGAATAGGAGGTACGCCGCCGGGAGGAAAAGGATGCAGCCGGCTAGTATGTACATGGGGCCCCTCCCTACTCGCACGGCGAGGAAGACCAGGGCCAAAGCCAGGCCGATCGCCACCATCAGCCCTACGGTAAAGAACTCGGCGCCCTCGTAGGGAAGGATGCCGGGCCCGCCGAGCAGATCGGTCCTGCCCTGTGTGTATGCTCCCTGGTGCGAGAACATGGCTATATCCAGGCCTTTTTTCCAGGTGAACGACTCCAGGACGTAGGAAAGGGCAATAGCTATCGCGGCGGCTCCCACACCCAACAGGGCAAGGACGTCGGCAACCCCGAAAGCCTTATCCCCGCGTGCCTTCTCCGCCTTGGGCAACGGGCTGGCATAGGCGGGCTGCGCCATAGCGCCCGTGGGTACTCCCGCGGGTGCCACAGCGCCCGTCTGCGCCACGGGGGTAAGGACCGCGGTCTGCTGGTATGCCGGCTGCCCCGGTGCGGGGCGGGCCGCGGCAGCCTGTCGCACGCTGGTGATAGGCAGGGCGCTACCGCATTCCTGGCAGTAGCTGTTCCCCTCCGGGTTGGGCGCATAGCATTCCGGGCATATCACCCTTCTCTCCCTTCCCGCTACCGCGGCGGCTGCAACAACGGGGGGCACGGCCTGGGTGCTGTCCATGCTCGGTGTCACGGCGGCAGAGATCTCCTCCCGTACGGGTTGATCCGCCTGGGGCGGTGGCTCCACGCGGGGGGCGACCATACCGTAATCCGCCTCCGGCGGAACGTAGTACTCGGGCTTGGGGGGGGCTGCAACCTCGCCTATCTGTTCCAACGCGGGCGGTGCGGCGGGAGGTTGCGCCGGCTGGGCCGGGGTGGGTGGCGCAGCCTGCGGCTCGAGCGGCGGTGCCGGTATCGGTGCTGCATGCCCCTTCGCCTCATCGCCTATCTCCTCCACCACGGACTGCCTGCCAGCCGCGGGCGGTGCGGCGGGAGGTTGCGCCGGCTGGGCCGGGGTGGGTGGCGCAGCCTGCGGCTCGAGCGGCGGTGCCGGCATCAAAACGGCATCCTGGTTCTCAGGGGCCGGCGCCGGCGCGGCGGTTGTGGGCGCCTGTCCGGCGGCGACGCCGGGAACCTCAACGGGCGGGGCAGGTGGTGTAGGCGCAGCATGAGACAGCGGCCTCTCGGCCGCTTGTGGTTGAGCATCAACCGCTTGCGACGGAGCAGCGCCGGCGTTGAACACGAAGCCACCGGGGGAAGTGACCTGGGATTCCGCCCCCACCGTCTTTTCTTCCGCTGTCATGCCGCCACCCGGGGCAGCCCCGGTGCTGGCGGGCATCGCCACGGTCGGTTCCTGCGCCGCTTGCGGCACCGGTGGCGCTGTTGCCGGAGCCCCAGTCCCTTCAGCCGCGGGCTTCAGCAAAGGCTCCTCCCGGGTTTCGGATATCGGGCGGGCCTCCGCACCCGCGGGTGCGGAGGGGCCGGCTGGCGCCGCTCCCTCTCGCGGCCGCACGGGCTCTTCCTTCTTCAACTGAGAGAAGGGCACGTCGGGAAGCGGCGCCCCGCACGACATGCAAAACGCCGCATCGTCCTTGTTCTCTTTACCGCAGGACGAGCATTCTATCTCCAATGGACCTTCCCTCTGTCCTTATGCGGACTGTCTTTTCGTCTATGATAAACCCCGCCGGGACTGTTGTTAATGAGCCCGGCAGGTCGTTTGCCGTCTTTTCCTCATAACAATGGTTTTCCTAAACCGCCGAAATATCCTTTCTTGCTTTCGATCACGCATACAAAGCAGCCCTATGGTCCAACGATCCCCGCTCGGTTACGATCTAAAAGCATCGAACAAGGTTTTTTTTCTTGGCTTTGTTTTAAAGACACCCTCTTCAGGCTTCAGACAATTCTTTACGTGCTCCATATGACGACCAGGGGCAGGAAAAAGGCTACGAAGTTGTTGATGGCGTGTGCGGTTATGGGGGACCAGAGGTTGTCGTTGTATTCATATAGAAGACAGAATATCGCGCCGGCAAGCGTCCTTCCGACAAGCCCGAAAACGCTGAAGTGGACGGCGGAGAACAGGAAACCGTTAAGGAAGACCGCTCCCCAGATGCCGAGGCGGCCGCGCATGGCGGGATAGAGGTAGCCGCGGAAGAAGATCTCCTCGCATATGGGTGCGGCGACCACGATGATGATCCCGGCTATGAGCATGTCGATCCCCGTGACGTCCTTTACGTTGACGTCGAAGAAACCCTGCAGCCATTTCTCTACATCGAGCAAGCCCCCGAGCATCGCCTGGGACATCAAGCCACTGGCCACGGCGAGCCAGAAAGCGAGGGAGCCGCCGATGAACCCGAGACCTATGCTCGAGGGAAGGTTGCGTGCGTGCAAGCCGATCTCCTCGCGGGCACTGCCGTAGCGCGACACGGCGATTAAGGCGAACGCGAGCGTGGAGGAATAGAGGAGCAGCGAGACCAGTAGCTGGGCCGCCCCTACGGAGATCTCGTCGCCCTGGCGCATCATATAGCTCATCAACCCGTTGAGGATAAAGGGTAGCGGGAGAAATGCCAGGCCGGGCCAGAGTTTCCAGGGAGTGACAGCGTGCAGGGACGCTCCCCGGGCCCAGTCGATCGGCCCACCTCCCCCGGGCATCCCACGCTGTGCCGCGTATGCGGCCTGGAAACAGCCCTCGCAGATCCGCTTGCCGTTCACCACCCTCTGGCACCCCGAGCAGATAAGGGCGCCGCAGCGGTTGCACCTGGTCACCGCCCTTACCCCGGGGTGGAATGCGCAGGTGGCCACCACGCGCGCTCCCACCGGCCCGCCCTCGACGGCCAAGGGGACAGTCTGGAGAGGCGGGGGGGAGGCTTGCGGAGGCTGGTCTTGCGGGGACGGGGGCGATACCGGTGGGGCTTGTCTCGCCGCCGTCTCGGATCCACGCCGCTGCATCTCGTCTTGCGCGCATCCCACACAGTAGGCCCGGGCCGCTATCTCCACGATGCAGTCCGGGCAAAGGTATTTCCCGCAGCTCGTGCAGCGGGCCACGGCCGGGGTCTGTGGGTGTTCTCCGCAGTGCGGCCTTTGCATCTTGCCTTAGATCCCTCCGTCCTCGGTCACGTATTTATTATCGGCAGGACGGTCACCATCCTGCGAGCAGGCTCACGATGATCACAACCAGGTTATAGAGGGCGTGGGCGATCATGGGGGCGGCCAGGGAATCCGTCTTCTCGTACAGATAGGCCAGCACTATCCCGACCAGGACCAGGGATATCATGAACAGGGGTTGAAAATGCAGTATACCGAAGATGGCGCCGTTCAGGATGATGGCCGATGTTGGCCCCAGACGGCGGCGGAGAGCGGGGTAGAAAAGGCCGCGGAAGAAGAGTTCCTCGAAGATGGGGGCCAGCACCACGACTACCAACAGGACGAGGATCAGGTAGCCGCTTCCCAGGTCCTGCAGTCGCTCCGATTCCGCGGAGATCGGGGCTCGCCCGGTTATGAGGTAGAAGATAAGGAAGATGAGGAAGAAGATCCCGTAACTCATGGCCATAGCCGTCAGGGCGCCCAGGCCTCCGTAGGCCAGGGTTTTACCGGGTCTCCCCCATCGCAATCCCAGTTCTCCCCATCCACGGCCGTGGCGGTGGGGTATGAACCATACGCTCACGGCGATGAGTGGGCAGAAGAGCAGCGCGTATGCAAGGTAGTTGTAAAGGATCGGGTTGTCGGTGAAGACATAGAGCATAACGCCCACCACATTGTAGAGGCCGAAGATCAACAGCCAGGCGAAGAAGACCTCCAGCAGCCCCCAATCCGCCTTCCACCATCTTTTTTCGCGCTCGTCCTCCGGCTCGGGCGGCTGCATGGGGACGAGCGGCGGGGGAGGGGGCACTGGGTGGGGGTACGCCCCGGGGACACGAGGCGCGCACTCGGGACAGTAATGGCGGTAAGCGATGAAGCGGTCGCATTCCGCGCAGACCGGTCGGGCGCAGAAGACGCACATGGCCGCAGCCGGCCGCGAGTCATGCCAGGAGCAACACGGAAGGCCCTGCCCCCCACCTCCTCCCCCGTTGTCTGTCCCGACCTCAGCCATCTAGGTCCCCGAGATGAGTTCCGCTATCTGAACGGCGTTCAGGGCGGCGCCTTTGCGCAGGTTGTCGCTGACTATCCACAAGTTCAGGGCGCGGGGGCAGGAGGTGTCGGCGCGTATCCTGCCCACATAGCAGGGGTCCTTGCCGGAGGCGTCCAGGGCCATCGGGTACAGGTTGCTTTCCGGGTCGTCCACGACCTCCACCCCCGGCGCGCTCTCCAGTATGCGCCTGGCCTCCTCGGGCTCTATCGCCTCCTCGAACTCCACGTTAACGGACTCGGAATGACAAACGAAGACCGGCACGCGCACCGCGGTGGCGGATAAGGGCAAGTCGGGAAGCCCCATGATCTTCCTGGTCTCGTTGACCATCTTGATCTCTTCCCTGGTGTGCCCGCCGGGCATAAAGACATCGATATGCGGCAGGCAGTTGAAGGCGATGGGGTGGGGGTAGACCCGGGACACCGGCTCTTTTCCCTCCTGGGCTTCCCTGGTCTGGACCTCGAGTTCCTCCACGGCGTTCCTGCCCGTACCGGATACGGATTGGTAGGTGGATACCACCACCCTTCGCATCGGCGACCGGTCGTGCAGGGGCTTGAGGACCACCACCATCTGGATGGTGGAGCAGTTCGGATTGGCGATGATGCCGCGGTGGCCGAAAGCGTCGTCCGGGTTCACCTCCGGCACCACCAGGGGCACGGTCTCATCCATGCGGAAAGCGCTGCTGTTGTCCACTACCACCGCTCCCGCCTCCGCGGCGATAGGGGAGAAGCGCAAGGAGACCGCCGACCCGGCAGAAAAGAGGGCAAGGTCGATCCCGCGGAAGGAATCCTCGTCCAGGACCTGGACCTCCAACTCCTCTCCCCGGAAGGGAAGACGCTTCCCCTGCGAGCGTTCCGAGGCCAGGAGTCGCAGCTCGGCCACGGGAAAGTCCCTTTCCTCGAGGATCTCCCGCATGGCCTGGCCGACCATCCCGGTCGCTCCCGCCACCGCTACTCTGTATTCTTTCGACATCTCTCTCCTAGGCTCTCATCACCACGCCTTTGTCCAGGCCGAACTTCTTGTGGATGGCCCTCACTGCCTTCTTCACATCCTCGGCCCGGATGACGCAGCTTATCTTGATGGTCGATGTGCTGATCATCTCTATATTGATATCGTTCTCCGCCAGGGCACTGAACATATCCGCCGCCACGCCCGGGTGAGAGCGCATGCCCGCCCCGACCAGGCTTACCTTGGCGATATCCTCGTCCAAGGCCACCCCGCCGGCCTCCAGCTCCCTCGCCACCCGCTCGCTGATCTCTGCAGCTTTGTCCAGGTCATGCTGGCCGACGGTGAACGATATGTCGGTCTTTAAGTCTTCGCTGACGTTTTGGATGATCATATCCACGTTTATGTTCTGCGCGGCCAGTGCCTGGAATAATCTGGCAGCTACCCCCGGCCGGTCGGGGACCTCGAAGACGGTCACCTTGGCCTCCTCCGTCTCGTGGGTAACGCCGCTGATTATGGCCTTCTCCATGCGCTC
>CAYHAT010000090.1:0-10560 GCA_964354675.1 uncultured Actinomycetota bacterium
AAGTGTTGCCCGGTTATCATCTCTCGCTACCCACACTTCTCGGAGAAGAACCAAATAAAAAAAGTGACCCCGAGTAACCTTTGGCACTTCCTTCAGAACTCCCTTCGAGCTCCCCCTTCCGGCTTGCGCCTTCCGGATCTTCTCTCCGGTCGCCCCGCTGGTCTCACCTCCAGCTCCTTGGGGTCAACTCCTACACTACTCCTTTGGTATTAGTACGTCAATAGCGATTTACTAGGTATTTCGTAAATAACCGGCGGCGCGCGGGATCTAAGAAATCACTTGAAAAAAGGTGCTATCCGCACTCGGTTTGCTGAGAGATAGGCGGGGTGTATATATGGTTCATTTGCGCCGCATACCGGATGGTCGGGGGAAGTGCGCAGGATGCATGCAATCCGTTTGTTTTGGATCTGCCGGGCTAATGGGTACGCGGCTGCGGGCTACGATTTCCTCTGGTCGAGGTAGCGCAGAACCACCTGGCGTGACTTGAGAGGCCGGTCCAGGAAGCTCTCGGAGAAGCGGAAGGCGGTTCCCAGCACATCCCGGCAGATACGCGGATTCTCTTCCCGGCACGCAATGGTGGCCATGTCCTCCTGCAACAGGCAGCGGATGAGAGAAAGGCTGGCGGGGGAGACGGCCAGCCGGCTCTCCAGGTTGGGAGAGCAGCTGCCGCATGCGATGCCCCCTCCGACCAGGTCCATATACACCGGCTCGCCCTCGATCTCCCTCCCGCAGTGCAAACAGCAATCGAGATGAGGGTGATAGCCGATGAGCGAGCATACCTTGAGCTCGAAAGCCGCCAGTAGAAGCGCCGGGTCTGCGACATCGCCCTCCATTATATCGAGGGTGACGCAAAGGGCATCGAAAAGACGGGGGATGCTCTGGTTCTCATGCAGAGACTTCTCGATCATCTCGAGCATGGCTTCCCCGCAGAGGAACTTGGCGAAATCGGCGCGTACGGATGTGTAAGAGCGTATGATCTCCGCTTGCACCACCGTATCCAGGTTTCTACCCTCGTGGAGCATGACATCGAGGTAGGTGAAGGGCTCCAGGCGGCCGCCGAACTTGCTCTTGGTGCGCTTGAGCCCCTTGGCCACGGCGCGGCGCAGGCCGCGTCCCTCGGTGATCATGGATAGGATGCGGTCGGCCTCGCCCAGGTCGTATGCGCGAAGAACGACGGCTTTTTCCTTGTAGGTGGCCACCGGGGCCCTATCCCTTCTGGATACTACCGAAACGGCGTTCCCTGGACTGGAACTCCCTTATGGCGTCGGCGAGGTCCTGCCGGCGGAAGTCAGGCCAGAGAACCTCGGTGAAGTAGATCTCAGTGTACGCCAGTTCCCAGACGAGGAAGTTGCTGATGCGCATCTCGCCCGCCGTGCGTACCAGCAGGTCAGGGTCGGGGACATCGGGGACGTAGAGATAGGAACGGAATCTCTCCTCGTCCACCTCGCCAGGTGCCAGCCAGCCCTGGGCGATATCGCCGCAGAGGCCGCGGACGGCATCCATTATCTCCGCCCTGCCCCCATAGTTGAAGGCGATGTTCAAGGTGGTGCCGGTGTTTTCGCGGGTGAGTTCGACCGCGTTATCGATGGCCTGCAGGGTGGAGCGAGGGATCTTGTCCCTCCGCCCCATATGGCGGACGCGTATGTTGCGCTCGTGGAACTCATCCACCCGCTTGTTCAAGAGGTTGCGGTTGAAGCTCATGAGGAACTCCACCTCGTTGTCGGGACGGTTCCAGTTCTCGGTGGAGAAAGCGAATAGGGTTATCGCGCCGAGTCCCCACTCCGACGCGGTACGCACGATGTCGGTTATCGATTCCTCCCCGGCCTTGTGGCCGGCGATGCGCGGAAGGTTGCGGCGCTCGGCCCATCTGCCGTTGCCGTCCATGATGATGGCCACATGGTAAGGCAGGGTACCCTCCGGCCTGGAGACCTTCGCTTCGTTCATCTTGCCCCTTCCCAGTCCTGCCATCCGGCCCGCCTACAGGTCGCCGGGTGCCTGAGGCGGGGTTCCCGCGCCTGGCCCCGCTTCGTCCTGCTGCTTGAAGATGATCCTCTGCAGGGCATAAACGCCCAGGATAGAGATGGCGCAGCTCTTTTGCGCGGGCATCTTCGAGGTGGGCACATACAGGGAGCACTCGTCATTGCAGGGGGAGAGAGCTCCTGCGATAGCGGACATGCGGAACGGACAATATGCGGCGGGAACGTTTCCCATCTGTACCTCCTGATAACGACCTTTTAAGGCAATGCTAACACATTATCATATGCTGCACTCCCGGCATTTGCCGCAACCGGGGGTCCCCAAAGGTAACCACGAAGGGGGCTGTGTGTTTATAATTACGGGTATGTGGCGCACGAGCGGCAGGAAGGAGAGCGGAGGATTGTCAGGCGGGAGTTCCGGGGAAAAGACCCATCATGAGGACGGCGCTCTGGTAAGCCGGGCCAAGGAAGAAAGGGAGGCCTTCGAAGCCCTGTACGTCAAGTACCTCAAGAAGGTCTACACCTACATCTATTACCGTGTAGGTAGCGTGGACGATGCAGAGGACATAACCGAGAGCGTCTTCCTCCATGCCCTCATCCACCTCGACCGTTACCAGGACAGGGGCATACCCTTCTCGGCGTGGCTGCTGCGTATCGCCCACAACCTGGTGGCAAACTGGCACCGCAACTCGAGCCGGCGCCGCGTCGTGGACCTGGATTCCGTGGAGCCGCTGCACGACACCTCGCCTACGCCGGAGGAGGCCGTGGAGAGCGAGGAGGAGAAGCGCGAGATACTCGCCATGCTCGAGGCTCTTCCCGCTGAGAGGCAGCAGGCCTTGATCCTGCGCTACGCCGAGGGCATGAAGCATAAGGAGATAGGGGAGGTGATGGGCAAGAGCGCCGGGGCCGTCAAGGTGCTCATACACCGCACCCTCATCAGTCTGCACCGGAGCCTTTCCGAGAAGGAGGATAGGCGATGAACGATAGGGGATTCAGGGAAAGTGGAAGGACCAGGGGAAAGCTGCATTACCGCGACACCCTGAGGATGCTCAGCGATCGTCTCCGCCCCATGGAGCCCGACCTCGAGTTCTCCCACCGGCTGGAGGAGCTCTGCGAGACCATGGGGGCGCTCGAGCTCTTCCGGAACGAGGGCGGGAGCGGGGAAGAAGGCGGCCGCAGGGGGATCATCATCGGCGGTGCCATCTTCTCGGCGCTTCCCTTCGTCGGGGTCGCGGCTTATGCTATAAGGAAGCATCTGCTGCGGCGCCGTGTCGTGCCCCTGGGGGTTTAAAGGCGGTTGAGATGCCCAGAAGGCGAGGGGCATCGCCCCCATGCTTTTCACGAGGAGGCTGAGCTGACGCGGCGAACCCTCTAGAGCATACTGCCGGGGATCACCGAGAGGAAGCAAGGCACTGACAAGCTGAGGATAGATGTATGTGCTTTGGCATACCGGGAAACCGGCGGGTATGCGGCCCACGTATCCCAAGATGCGAGAGTGCTTTACCGGCGGAAAGGATAACGAGTAAGAATGGATCGAGCGGAGGTATTCGCGGTGGTGCGCACAGCCCTGGCGGAAGCCCTCGAGCTGCCGGAAGAGGACATAAAGGAATTCTTCCGTTTCAAGGAGGACTTGGAGGCGGACTCCCTTGACCTGGTGGAGCTACTCCTGGAGATGGAGAAGGAATACGGTTTTAAAGTCAGCGACGAGGAAGCGGTGGAGATCCTGACCGTGGCGGACGCGGTGGACCTCATCATGGATAAAGCCGCCGCTTGAGACGGTAAACACGAGGTTTATATGAAAGTCGGTATCCCGGGCGGCCTGCTCTATTACCGTTATGGAAGGCTCTGGAACTCCTTCCTGCTTGCCCTGGGGGCGGAGGTGGTGGAATCGGGTGAGACCACCCGGTCCATACTCACCTCGGGAGTGAGCAAGGCGGAGAACGAGAGCTGCCTTCCGGTCAAGGTCTTCTACGGGCACGTCCTGGCATTAAAGGGCAAGGTGGATGCCTTGTTCGTGCCACGCCTGGTGAGCGTGAAGAAGCACACCCACACCTGTCCCAAGATGCTGGGCCTCCCGGACATGGCCAGGGCGGCGGTCGGGGAGGGGCTGCCCATCATATCACCTACCATAGATTTCCAGTCAGGGCTGTGGCACAATTACCGCGCCGTGTATTCCCTGGGGCGTATTTTTACCTCCGATCCGCTGCGCATCATCGGCGCCGGCATCAAGGCCTGGCGGGAACACGGCCTCTACCTCGAGCGCCTGACCCTGGGGCTGGACCACAAGGGCGCGCTGCGTGGCGAAGCGGGCCGCCCCCTCTGCGAGGGCCGGGAATTGAGGATCGGGGTCATCGGCCACCATTACAACGTCTACGACACGTTCACCACCATGTCCCTGCTGGAACGGCTGGGATCGATGGGGGTGGACGTTGTGACCGCGGACATGGTGCCGGAGAGACTGCGCGATGAGGAGCTGAAGCGCCTGCCCAAGAACATCTATTGGAGTTACGAGCAGGAGATAGCCGGGGCCATCCTGGCCTGCACCAGGCACCAGCTGGTGGACGGCATCATCTTCATGATCTCCTTCCCCTGCGGCCCCGATTCCATCATCCGCGTCCTCTGCGAACAGGAGAACAAGGCGATGGGAAATGTCCCCATGCTCACCCTGGTCATGGACGAGCACACCGGGGAGGGGGGCTTCCTCACGCGTATAGAGGCCTTCGTGGACATGCTGCGGCGTAAGAAGAACCGGGCGGAGCAGCAACGGGAGGCGATAGCGGTATGAAGATAAGCTGGCCGCACATGGGCAGCCTGGAGTTCGTCATGGGCAGCGTCTTCGAGGAGATGGGGGTGGACTACGTGCTGCCGCCACCCAACTCCCAGCGCACCCTGGAGCTGGGTGCCCGCCACGGACCGGAGTTCGCCTGCTTCCCCTTGAAGACCACCCTTGGCAACTTCATCGAGGCCATCGAGAACGGGGCGGATACGCTGATCATGGTGGCCGGCCGCGGCCCCTGCCGCTTCGGGTACTATGCCGAGACCCAGCGCCGCATCCTTACCGATGTGGGGTACGAGTTCGAGATGGTGCCCCTCGAGTTCGAGCCCGCGAAGATACCCGCCACCCTGCACAGGCTGCACCGCCTGAAACAGGGGAAATCCTGGTTTTCGCTCTACCGGGCCCTCAAGTTCGCCCTGACCAAGGCCTACCTCATCGACCGCCTGGAACAGCAGGCCCTGCACCAGCGCTGCCTGGACCGGGAGAGGGGCGCCACCACGGCGGCCATGAAGCGTTGTTACGGCATGGTGTGGGACGTGGGCTCTTACGCCGATCTCAACCGGGTTGAGGAAGAGGCCTTTGCCCTGTTGCGCGCGGTTCCCAGGACGGAGCGGGAGGAGATAAAGATAGGCATCGTGGGGGAGTTCTACCTCGTCCTCGAACCCTTCTTCAACCTCGACGTGGAGGAGCAGTTAGGAAACCTGGGAGCCTACGTCGAGCGCAATATCTACCTGACGGACTGGCTGCGGCCCTCGGGGGAAAGGCCGGTGCTGGGCTACCATGACCGTGAATCTGAGCACGCGGCCGGGCCGTATCTCACCCATCCCGTAGGCGGCGAGGGTATCCACACCGTAGGCAATACGGTCCTCTTCCACCGCCTGGGATTCGACGGTGTGATCCAGCTCATGCCCTTCACCTGCATGCCCGAGACCATCGCCAAGAGCATCCTCCCCCTGGTATCACGCGACCTGGGGATACCCGTCCTCTCCCTGGTGATAGACGAGATGACCGGCAAGGCGGGTGTAGCCACGCGCCTGGAGGCCTTCACCGACCTGGCACGCTTCCGGCGCCGTGCCAGGGGTGAGGGGCAAAGCCTTATCCTGCAGCCCGTGTTCTAGAGAACCAACACCCGCAAAGCTACTTAAGATATACGTCCAGATGTGCTGGGTCGGTTGGAGTGAATGAACGAGAATGGGCAAAGAAACGTGCGTAACCGACCGTAATGGATATCATCATTGCACACAGGCGTTGCCTATATAAAAATCCCTGCCCGGGGAACTACTGGGTCGGTCGCAGCGGAGCGTGTTCAGCGGAGCGAGACCGTTACCCAGAGGCACCGGGCACCTCCTAACTGCTGTGGCCGAGCAGGCTCTCCAGGGCGTCCTTGTTGTTCACGCTGGTCATGGCCAGGACCTTGTCCCCCGTTTGCAGCACCATGTCCGCGGTGGGGATGCGCATAGCGTCCTCCCTCACCACGGTGACTATCAGGGTCTCGGGCGGCAGCTCAAGGTCGGATAACGTCTGGTTGACGGCGCGGCTGTCCGCCGGCACGGTTATCTCCACCAGGCCTATGTCTCCCGACTGCAGCTTCATCACCGTGATGACCTCACCCAGGGTGGTCTCCTCTTCCACGATGGTAGCGATGATGTCGGAGGCGCTCACCTCGACGTCGACCCCGAAACCCTTGTTGAACAGCCAGCGGTTCCTGGGGTTTATGACCCTGGCTATCACCCTGGGGATGTCGTACTCGAACTTCGCCAGGTAGGAGACCACCAGGTTGTCCTCGTCGTCACCGGTCACGGCCAGGACTATATCCGATCCTTCTATGCCGGCGAACTCCAGGACCCAGGGCTCGCAGCCGTCCTCGTTCACGATCCTCACCGAAGGCAGCCGTTCGGTGATGTGGGCTATCCTGTCGGGTTCCTTTTCCACCAGCGTCACCTGGTTCTTATCCGAGAGGACGTTAGCGAGGAAGGCGCCGACCATCCCTCCGCCTACGATCAATACTTTCATCTTCAATCCCCCATATCTCGCCTAGTCCACGAAGAACATCTTTTTAAACTTGCTGATGCTCGGCCTGAGGACGAGCACGCTCAGGAGGTCGCCCTTCATCAAGGTGGTCCCGGCCACGGGGATGAACGCACCCCCTTCCCTTTCTATGGCGGTTATATGAACCTCGCCGGAGATCTCGAAATCCCGCACCATCCTTCCCACCAGGGTGGATGGCAGCTCGAACTCGATCAGCTCGACCTCGCCATTTCCGAAGGTATCCCTGGAATAGGACTGTTTGAGGAATATCAGGTCTGATATCTTGCTCGTCGCCCAGGCCACGGGCGCTACCGTGGGGATGCCCGAGCGCCGGTAGATCTGCGCCCGGCGCGGGTCGTAGATGCGGGCGAGCACCTTGGGCACGCGGTAGTAGTCCTTGGCTATCTTGCAGGAGACGAAGTTCGAGTTGTCCCCGCTGCTCACGGCGAGGAATACATCCGCCCGCTCGATACCGGCCTTTTCCAGCGTCTCGGCATCGAACCCGATCCCCTCGACCTTGATGCCCTTGAAGTCCACATCCAGCAGGTGGAAGGCCCTAGGGTCCTTGTCGATGACGCCGACGCTGTGCCCCTGCCGTTCCAGCCGCCGCGCCAGCCGGGAGCCGACCCGGCCGCACCCCATGATCACCACGTGCATAACGCATCATCTCCTAGATCGCTCCGGCGTTCCCTTGTCCGCAAACACTTGTACCTCAAGCTGCCTGCTCCAGTCGTTCATCGCTACCGTTGCTTGTGGTCCTGTCCGGTCTCGCTTCATAACTCCGCAATATCGCCTTCCTTATCTCGTCCGCCACCAGGCATACGGGCGCGCAGGCGTACATGAACAACCACACCTCCCAGCTGACCGGCGCGAAGCCGAAGAAACTCGGGAAGGGCGGCACGTAGACGAATATCACCAGGATTATCGCCTCCGATAACAAGGCCCAGAGGTAGAAGGTATTGGTGAAGAACCCCACCTTGAATATGGATTCCCGTTCGGTCCGGAAGGCGAATCCGTTGCCCATCTGGGTGGTGACGATGGTGTGGTGGCATGCCGTAGTGGCCATGACGTAGATGGTTCCCGAGGTCGCCATGGCCGAGATGCCCATGGAAGGGCGCCACCCCTCCAGCAGATACACGAAGAAGTAAGCCGCCAGGGAGAAGATGCCCTCGATCACCCCCAGGAAGCCGTAGGCGCGGGTCAACAGGCTCCAGGTGAGGAGCCGCTCGTCTCTGGGCCGGGGGGGTTTGGTCATAAGACCCGGCTCCGGCTTCTCGGTGCCGAGGGCTAGGGCGGGGAGGAGGTCGGTGCCGAGGTCGACGGCGAGGATCTGCATCACCGTCAGGGGCAGGGGCACCTTGAAGATGACGTAAACAAGGAAGGGGAAGGCTTCAGGTATATTACTGGCGAGGATGTAGCCGATGAAACGCCTGAGGTTGATGAACACCGCCCGTCCCTCCTCGATGGCGTTGACGATGGAGGCGAAGTTGTCGTCGGTGAGCACCATGTCCGCGGCGTCCTTGGCCACGTCGGTGCCGGTGATGCCCATGGCCACGCCGATGTCCGCCGCCTTGAGGGCGGGGGCGTCGTTGACGCCGTCCCCAGTCATGGCCACGATCTCGTCCTGGCTTCTTAACACCTGCGCCACCCGCATCTTGTGCTCCGGCGATACGCGGGCGAAGATGACCTCCGGCTCCGCGAGGGCGGCGCCCAGTTCCTCGTCGCTCATCCCTTCGATATCCACGCCGGTCACCACGCGCACGTCCCGGCCACGCACCAGCCCGATGCGCCGGGCGATGGACTCGGCGGTGACCCCGTAGTCTCCGGTGATCATGATCACCTTGATGCCGGCGGTACGGCACTCCTCGATAGCCTTCTCCACCTCGGGCCGCGGGGGGTCGAGCATGCCGGCCAGGCCGACGAAGACCAGGTCCCGCTCTACCTCCTCTACCTCATAGTGTTTCTGTACGGGAAGGTCGTCGCGGTAGGCGAAACCGATGACCCGCAAGGCCTGCAGGGCGTATTCGTCGTTCATAGCCGCTACCGTCCTGCGGTCTTGCTCCGTGATATCGCGCGCGCCCGCCGGCTCCCATATCTTGGTGCACAGGGTAAGGACCTCCATGGGGGCCCCCTTCACCAGAGCTTCCATACCCGCCACCACGGTATGCACGGTGGTCATGCGCTTGCGGCGCGAATCGAAGGGGAGCTCGTAGTAGCGCGGCTGCAGCTTGAGCTCCGTCTCGTAGTCATACCTGAACTTCCAGGCTGAGACGAGCAGGGCCGCCTCGGTAGGATCACCGAGTATCTTCCATTGCTCCTCGTCTTCGCCGGGAGGTATTAGGCGTGAGTTGTTGCAGAAGCTCGCGATGCGCAGCAGCTTGAACAGGCTCTGGCTGTCCTCCTCGCCCAGTTCCCTGCCCTCGATATTGAACGTGCCCGTCGGTTCGTAGCCGACGCCCGCCACCCTTACCTTACGGCCTGCCACCCAGATCTCGCGCACGGTCATCTCGTTGGTGGTCAGGGTCCCCGTCTTGTCGGTGCAGATAACGGTGGTGCAGCCGAGGGTCTCCACCGATGACAGCTTCTTGATCAGGGCGTTGCGTTCGGCCATGCGCTGCGTGCCCATGGCCAGGGCCAGGGTGACGGTGGGGAGGAACCCCTCCGGGACGAAGGCCACGATGATGCCGATCCCGAACACGAAGGCCTTGGTGCTCCCCATCTTCATCACGAAGGTGCCCAGGAAAAAGAACAAGAGCCCGAGTGCTACTGCCACTGCGGCCAGCACCCTGCTCGCCTTGACGATCTCTTTCTGAAGCGGGCTCTGCTCGGTCTTGACCTCCTGGGTGAGGTAGGCGATGCGGCCCAGCTCGGTGTTCATGCCCGTAGCGTAGACCACTGCCCTGCCGCTTCCCGCCACCACGCTGGTGCCGGCGAAGATGAGGTTAGGGAGGTCGGCCAGAGAGGCCTTCCCCTCCCCCAGGGCTTCCGATATCCGCATCTGGGGCTCCGATTCCCCTGTGAGGGCGGAGTTGTTCACCCGCATCTCCCGCGCCTCCACCAGGCGGGCGTCGGCGCTGACGCTGTTGCCGGCCTCAAGGAGCACGAGCTCTCCCGGCACCAGGTCCTCGGCGTCTATCTCCTGCTCGACCCCGTCGCGCATCACCCGCGCTTTTTTGGGCAGGATCTTCTGCAGGCTCTCGATGGCCCTTTCTGCCTTGTACTCCTGCCAGAAAGAGAAGATGCCGTTGATGATGATGACCGCGAAGCAGGCGATACCCAGCTCCGGCATATCCGCGACGAAGGAGAGGCCAGCCGCTATCCACAGCAGCACCGCGAAGAAATGGGTGAAGTTCGAGAGGAACTTGCGCCAGAGGGGAGTGCCGCGCCTCTTCTCGATGACGTTCCTGCCCTCTTCCTCCAGGTGACGCGCGGCCCCCTCGGAGGAGAGCCCATCCGGAGCGGACCCCAGGAGATCGAATACCTCCGCCTCGGGAGTGGTGTAGATCTCTTTATCCACTACGACAACCTCTTTATCCTGTGACCTTACTTGACCGTATTACAATAATCCAAACCCGCAAACAAGAAAAGGAATATATACGCTATTTTCTAAAACAGGGCGGAACTGCCCGTGCCATTACTGCCATAGAGAGGGAAGGCGGCTAGAGATGCATCCTTACGTGATGACTTGCTCCGCCAGCCTCGATCTGTCACGCAGCTTTGATATAAGGTTCTTCTCCGAGAAGTGTGGGTAGCGAGAGATGATAACCGGGCAACACTTTG
>CAYHAT010000091.1:0-10534 GCA_964354675.1 uncultured Actinomycetota bacterium
ACAAGGCTGGTCGTCGTCGCAAGCTCCTCCGAGCACCTTGCTCGCCGGGCAAGTGATGGCTCAGATGGGCGCTGCGACCGACCTGGTAGTTCCCCGGGCAGGGGTTTTTATTGTAGGGAGACGCGAGGGGCGGGAGCACTTTTCTATTAGCCACCAATATGCCCATCTTGAGACCTTCTTTCGCTGGGTTGCTGCAACCGACAGGGGCGAGGGGTGTTAATATGGTTGCTGGATCGATGCATCGGTTCAGGCAGTAGATCAAGGAAGAAGACGGGTTGACGGAAAGCAAAGCCTTCAAGGCGGTGGATTGGCGGGACGGCAAGGTCATCCTGCTCGACCAGACGCGCCTGCCCGGTGAGGAAGCCTATCTCGAGCTGGCCCATTGGCGAGAGGTGGCGGATGCCATCGCTACCATGCGCGTCAGGGGCGCCCCCGCTATAGGCATAGCCGCCGCCTACGGTGTCGTGCTGGCGGCGCACGCCGAGGAGGGGGTATCGGAAGTGCAACGCGCGTGCGAGAAACTGGCACACACCCGGCCTACGGCGGTCAATCTTCCCTGGGCTGTGGGACGCATGCGCGATCTGGCTGAGAGAACGGTTGCCGGGGAACTCAGCGCCGTCCTGCTCGCGGAGGCGGACCGCATCGCGGCGGAACAGGACGCCGCCGACCGCGCCATCGGGAAGTCGGGGGCGGGGCTTCTGCCCGACGCCTGCCGTATCCTCACCCACTGCAACGCCGGGGGCCTGGCCACTTACTCCTACGGTACCGCCCTGGGGGTGATCAAGGAAGCCCACCGGCAGGGAAAAGTCGCCTTTGTGTGGGTGGACGAGACCAGGCCGCTGCTACAGGGAGCGCGCCTTACCGCGTGGGAGCTGCAGCGGGAAGGCGTCCCCATGGCGGTGATCTGCGACAACATGGCGGGGCACATCATGTCCCGGGGCGAGGTGGATGCGGTTGTCACCGGCGCCGACCGCGTGGCCGCCAACGGGGACAGCGCCAACAAGATCGGGACTTATACCCTGGCGATCCTGGCCCGTTATCACCAACTGCCCTTCTTCATCGCCGCACCCCTTTCCACCGTCGACCTGGATGTCGCCGACGGATCCGCCATCCCCATCGAAGAGAGGGACCCCGGCGAGGTGACGGGATGCGGCGGCGGGACGGTAACGCCCGCCGGCACCGCGGCGCGCAATTTCGCCTTCGATGTCACACCGGCGGGACTTATATCGGCTATCATTACAGAGAGGGGGGTGGCAAGGCCACCTTACGGTCCGGCACTGCGAGGTCTCAAGGAGGCGGATGAGGGATGAGAGCGATGATCCTGGCCGCGGGCCTGGGAACGCGGCTGCGACCCCTCACCGAGGAGATATCCAAGCCCATGGTCCCCATCGTCAACCGGCCGGTGATGGAGCACACCGTAGACCTCCTCGCGCGTCACGGCTTCACCGAGGTCTACGTCAACCTGCACTACCACCCCGACGTCATCACGCGCCATTTCGAGGACGGGGCGCGTTGGGGGCTGACCATCACCTACTCCTACGAGGAGGAGCTGCTGGGCACAGCGGGAGGGGTGAAGAAGCTGGAGAAAGAACTCGGTGGTAAAACCTTCCTGGTGATCAGCGGCGATGCCCTCACCGACCTCGACCTCACCTCCCTGTACAGATTCCACGCCGCACACGGCCGCATAGCTACCCTGGTCATCACCCCGGTGAGCGACCCCTCCAAGTACGGGGTGGTGATAACCGGGGAGGGCGGGCGCATCGCCGGTTTCCAGGAAAAACCCAGCCGGGAGGAGGCCAGGAGCTACGTGGCCAACAGCGGTATCTATGTCTTCGAGCCCGAGGTCCTGGAGATGATCCCCGCGGGATTCTACGATTTCGGGTCCCAGCTCTTTCCCCGCTTCCTGGATGAGGGTATCGAGTTCTACGGCTATCAACACAGCGATTACTGGAACGACGTGGGGAGCATCGAGGAGTACAAGGCCGGCAATTTCGACGCCCTTACCGGCAAGGTGAAGGTAAGGATCCCCGGGGTGCGCATCGGCGATGACGTCTGGATAGGGGACGAGACGATCATCGAGGAAGAGGTGGTCATGGTCGGCCCCATCTGCATCGGCGCCCAGTGCCAGGTCAGAAAGGGGGCGAGGCTCTTCGGGCCCCTGGTGATAGGGGACCGCACCATCATCGACGAGGGGGCCACCCTCTACCGCGGCATCAAATGGGGGGACGGCTACGTCGGCAAGGACGCCCACCTCATGGATACCATCGTGGGTTGGGAGACGGAGATCGGCCGGGGCGCCGCCCTGCTCTCGGACACGGTGGTAGGACATCGCACGGTCATCGGTGAGGGGAGCATCATCCATCCCAGTGTCAGCATCATGCCGGGCTCGGTGATCGAGAAGAACCTCCATTTCAAGGGGGACGAGGAGGAAGAGGAGCGGTAACCACTACCCGGAAGGGCTGGTTCCCGGCCCGCATCGACCCTGCGATCGACATGCGTGCGCACGTGTAAACGCGCTCCTGGTAGCTGATATCGTTTACCTGAAGATCCCGCTTTTCTAAACGACCACACAGCCTGAACAGATCCTGGCGATCCCGCTACTTCCCGCAAGCGGCCACGGCAAGCGGCCACGGCAAGCGGCCATCAAACACAGGATAAACCTGCTCCTTGTCATGATCGTGATTGACAATATATTTATATTGTATAATATATATAACATGATTAACTATGGGATGGTGGCAGAACTGCTCTTCCCCACCCGCTGCGCCGGTTGTGGAACATATACCGGCAGGCCCTTCTGCGCGGTCTGCAATGCATCCCTGCCCTTGATCAGGGGCCCGGCTTGCCGCCGCTGCGGCAGGCCCGCACTTCGCGCCGTCGAGGAGTGCATGGAGTGCAAGGGGTGGATAAAGCACATCGATGCCACGGTCGCCCTGGCCGTCTACGAAGAGCCCATGCGCTCGGCCATACACAAACTGAAATACGGCAACGGGTGGAGGTTGGCCCGGCCACTGAGCGCCATGGCCGCTACGCGTCTTGCGCCCCTGCTGCAGTCGCAGCACCCCCTCTTGACCTTCGTCCCCATGCACCGCCGCAAGCGGCGGGCGCGCGGCTACGACCAGGCAGAGAAGCTGGCGGAGGGCATAGCGCGCGCCCTCGGGCTCAGCGTAGCCCCTCTACTGGAAAGGACGCGGCCGACCCTTGCCCAGAGCTCGTTGAGACACGACGGCAGGCGCTCCAATGTGAAGGGGGCATTCAGGGCGGTTGGAGGGGCACTGGGGGGCGAGGAGGTCATCCTCGTGGATGACGTGCTCACCACCGGCTCTACCCTCTCGGAGTGCGCCGCGGTTCTCAAAGCTAGCGGCGCAGGTAGGGTGACCGCCTGTGTCATCGCCCGAGACCTGCTAGGGGACCCTGTCCCGGAAGGGAGACAGGACCATACCTGAGACATGAGACGACTGTTTTATATCCCCGGCATATGCGGGAAGGACGTGATAGGGGTGGTGGAAGTCTAAATGGCATCGCCGTATTTACGGGTAAATCGAACCCTTCCGCATGTCGATAACGAGAGTAGGTTGAGGAGGAGAGAGGAAGATGCGAAGACCCGGTCGCGAAATGCATGGAATGCCGCGATTGCTTGCGGAACCGCCTGTCGGCAGGGGCTCCCGACCCATCGTCGACTACAGGATAACCCGCATGGTCCTGTCGCAACTGGATGATATCCCCGACGTCCGCGTGGAGCTGGTGCAGTCCCTGCGCCGCGCGATGCAGGAGAACAGGTACTGCGTGAACGAAGAACAGGTGGCCGAGAGGATGATCCTCCGCTGCCTCGCGGGACCTCTGAACTAAGTACCCCGCTCCATAAATACGCTCGCATTCGAACGCCGCTGCATCCGTCCCGTTTCGTGTTCTATCGAAACGTGATACTCGATCGGGATCGCCGCGTCGGCTACGCCTCCTCGCAATACGGCTTCTCGCTTCGCGATAAGCCTAGCTCCGCTCCCTGCGACGTACTCAGTGAGTATGCAGGGTCAAGCGCCTTGCGAGCGCGGCGCCTCGGCACTCTCGGTGCATGACCGTATTTATGGGCAACACCTTGGGGTCAGGCCTCAAAAGTTGCGTCATGTATTGGGAGCGATGAATGCATCCGCGGTTTGCTGAGCGCAACTTTTGAGGCCTGACCCCAAGGTGTTGCCCAAGGGTAGCTACCATTATCATGCTACTACCCACACTTTTCGGAGAAGAACCATATATAATGATTTTCTGCCGCCCATGCCGGGTTAAAGTCTGCGAAATGAGAGGTGGATAAGAATGGTCAAGGCGAGAAAGGGACAGGACTCCAAGTTTACCTCGGTCTCTATCCCTGCCCCCCTCTTCGAAAAGATAAAGAGCCGCATCGAGGGGACCGGCTTCACCTCCGCATCAAGTTACGTGGTCTACGTACTGCGCGAGGTCTTAGCCGAAGACACGGCCGACGAGACGGAGGCCTTCTCCCGCGAGGACGAGGAGAGGGTGAAGGAACGCCTGCGTTCCTTGGGCTACCTGGACTGAGGAGGCGACCATGCCGCTTCCCCATGGCGGTCGTTTGCTCGACCGCATGATCCCTGCCGAGGAGCTCGAGGAGGCAAGCGCCGAGGCGCGCGGCCTGAAGAAGCTGCGACTTGACACCGAGCAAGCCCGCGAGGTGGAGAACATCGCCCAGGGCATATACAGCCCTATCGAAGGCTTCTTGCGCCGTGACGAATATACTGACGTCCTCGAGTACCTACGGCTTCCCGGAGATATCCCCTGGGCCCTGCCCATTGTCCTGGACCTCCCTCCCGAGGGCGGTGTGGTCGAGGGCGACAGGGTGGCTTTGTGGGAGACCGAGGACGGGCCCCTTGCCATGATGGAGGTGGAGGAGATCTTCCCGTGGCAACGCGAAGATCACAACCTGAAAGTCTACGGCACGCAGGACGCCTCCCATCCTGGGGTCGCCAAGACGGCGCGCATGGGCGACCTGCTTGCCGGAGGGCCGATCCGGCTGCTGCGGCTCGAGCCCAGCCCCTTCGAGCGGTACCGACTCAGCCCGCAGGAGACAAGGGTGCTCTTTCGGGAGAGGGGTTGGAGGCAAGTGGTCGGCTTCCAGACCCGCAACGTCCCTCACCTGGGTCACGAATACGTGCAGAAGACAGCCCTCACCTTTGCCGATGGCCTCTTTATTAATCCGGTCATCGGCAGGAAGAAGAGCGGAGATTTCACCGACGAGGCTATTTTGGCCACTTACCAGGCCCTCATCGACCACTACTACCTCAAGGAACGGTCGGTGATGGCCATACTGCAGTACGAGATGCGGTACGCGGGTCCGCGGGAGGCGGTACACCACGCCATCATGCGCAAGAACTTCGGCTGCACCCACTTCATCGTGGGAAGGGACCACGCCGGAGTGGGCGATTTCTACCACCCCTTCGCGGCGCAGGAGATCTTCGGTGAGTTCCCGGACCTCGGTATCGTGCCAGTTTTCTTCAACACCTTCTCCTTCTGCTTGCGTTGTGGAGGCGTAGTCAACGAAAAGATATGCCCCCATGGTCCCGAGGACCAGGTGGGGTTTTCGGGAACCCGCATGCGGGAGCTCATAGTGGAGGGAAAGGTACCCCCGCCGGAGATGCTACGTCCGGAGGTGGCCGAAGTACTCCTGGGGCTCGAGAATCCCTTCGTGGAGTGAGACGATGTCGAAGAAGTCCAGGCTCCTCGTCATAGGATTGGACTCCGCCGTGCCCCAGCTACTTTTCCATCGTTATGCCGGTAAGCTCCCAAACCTGGATAAGCTGCGGGGAAAAGGCTGGTGGGGCGAGGTGGAGTCCTGCATCCCCCCCATCACCGTACCCGCATGGATGGTGATGTTCAGCGGCCGGGAGCCGGGCGAGCTGGGCGCCTACGGATTCCGTAGCCGGGAGCAAGGCACCTACAACCAGATAAGGATAGTGGATCCCAAGACCTTCGACCGCCCGACCCTATGGGACCGGGCGGCCGCGCAGGACAGGCGCAGCATCCTCTTGGGTGTGCCTCCATCCTATCCACCCTTCGAGGTGCGGGGGGACCTCATCTCCTGTTTCCTCACCCCGAACACTGACCGACCCTACACCTACCCCAGGGGACTGGCGGTGGAACTGGGCGAACAGGGGCTTTCCTACGTGCCCGACGTAGCCTTCCGGGCGGAGGACAAGTCCGAACTGCTCGGTTCCCTGCGGGAGATGACCGCCGGCCATTTCGATATCGCGTCATATCTTATGGAGGAGCACCCCTGGAATCTCTTCATCATGGTGGAGATCGGCCTCGACCGGGTTCAGCATGCCTTCTGGAGATACCAGGACCCCTCCCACCATCTCTTCGAGGCGGGCTCTCCCTTCGCTTCGGCCCTGGAGGATTACTACATCCTCCTAGACGAGCGTATCGGGGAGCTCTTGGAGATATGCGGCCCGGAGACCGCGGTGGCGGTGGTCTCCGACCACGGTGCCAAGGGCATGAAGGGCGCCTTCTGCATCAACCAGTGGTTGGCGGAGCGTGGGTACCTGGCCTTGCGGGGCGAAGTCGAAAAAGGGATAAGGCTGGAGGACGCCCCAGTGGATTGGTCTAACACGAGAGCTTGGGGGTGGGGAGGTTATTACGCCCGGGTCTTCCTGAACATTGAGGGGAGGGAGCCCGAGGGCTCAATCGCGCCAGAGCGTTATGAAGAGGAAGTCGAAGCGCTGGCGCAGGAGTTAAGAGACATCCGGGGACCACAGGGGGAGGAGTGGAAGACCATGGTCGTGAGGCCCCAGGAGGTATACACGCGCGTGGAGGGAGACGCCTCCGACCTCATGGTCTTCTTCGACGACCTCTCCTGGAGGGCAGTGGGGACCATGGGCCACCCCGGCATGTACCTGGATGAGAACGACACCGGCCCGGACGACGCGGTGCACGACTGGCGGGGAGTAGGCATCATTTACCACCCCCGCAAGGATATGAGCAAGAGCATAAGCAAGGAATATCTCCATATCCAGGAACTCTATGGGATTTTCACGGAGCTCATGGGATTAGAGGGCGAGGATTGATCATCCTGGAGGTACGGGCATGGAAAAAGGTTTCGTAGTCTGGCTCACCGGGCTTCCTGCATCCGGGAAGACGACCATCGCTATCAGCCTGGAGGAAAAGTTGCGTAGTAATGGGCTGCGAGTAGAGGTCATGGACGGTGACGAGGTGAGAAAGGGGCTCAGCCGCGACCTCGGTTTCAGCAAGGAGGACAGGGAGAAACACGCCATGCGCGTGGCCTACGTGAGCAAGCTGCTCGCCCGCAATGGCGTGGCTGTGATTGTGGCACTCATATCCCCTTATCGCTCCTTTAGAGAAGTCATCCGTAGTGACATCGAGCATTTCATCGAGGTCTTCGTGCAGTGCCCGGTGGAGGAATGCGCCAAGCGCGACCCCAAGGGGCTCTACGCCAAGGCCTTCGCCGGTGAGGTCAAGGATTTCACGGGGGTGGATGACCCCTACGAGGAGCCGGAGAACCCGGAGCTGGTGCTGGATACGGTGAGCGAGAGCACCGCTGAGAGTGTAGCCAAAGTCCTGGTTTGGCTATCCGATAACGATTATCTGGATGGGCATTGAGGCAGGGAAGGAGTTGAGGCTCTCACCCGAAGCCCGTAACCCCACCCCGGGGTGTTTTGTATAGCCGGCGATGGGTTTGCCGGTCTTTCTCCGGCCTGTTCGTACGCTGCGGAGCGAGGGATGGCGCAACGTCACCCGATGTTGAGAGACCCACAGCCCCATCCCGGATCACGGCGCTTTCGGGTGTCGGTGGATTTAGGGTCTCACTCGATTCTAAGGCTCGACAAGCCAGGCATATTTTCGTAATGGTCTATAATGGGAGAGGAAGGCTTCGGCCCGGGTCTGTGGTTGAAAGTCGATGCTAGCCGCAGGCAAAACGACCCACGTAAGCCAACTCTTGGTTGGTGAGCATGGTGCGGCTTAGGGGTAAGACCTGCCCGGCATATAAGCTGGAGAAGCGTATTAGTGGTGGGCGAGGGCATGACCCGGAAGGGATCTCGCCCGCTGCGAGCCGCTCAGCAGGCGAGTGTGGGGTCAAAGACCAGGTCAGCCGGGTCTCGAAGCCTTCTTATGAAAGGGGGTCAGGTCTTGTTTTTTACATACCCCGGTATTAAAGGTCCATCAGGTTACGCTAGTAAGCAAAAAACAAGACCTGACCCCTTGTTGGCACGGGGTTGAACGTATGTTAGGCTTATGCGAGCCAAGCGTAAAAGCGCCGGGTTAAGGCCCGGGGCCAGGAATTACCTACTATATAGGTCCTGAAAACGGCCCATACCGCCCTTGTACCTGGTATGGGTTTTTAGGTTTAACGGAGGAGAAGGGAGCGAAGGGGATGCAGGTAATCGTCAAGGGGAAGAACCTCGAGGTCACCGATGCGCTGCGCAAATATGCCCTGGAGAAAGTGAGCAGGGTTGAGAAATACCTCGACAGCATCTTGAAGGCGGAGATAGAGATGAGCGTGGAGAGGAATCCCAAGATCCCGGACAACCAGGTGGTCGAGGTCACCATATTCTCGAGCGGTCCCATCATCCGGGCCAAGGAGTCGGCGGTGGACATGTACCAGGCGATCGACCTGGTCTCGGGCAAGCTGGAACGCCAGGCGCGCAAGGTGAAGCAGAAGCTCATAGACCGTTCGCATCACGCCAAGAATCCCTTCAAGGAGTCCCCGCTTGCGGTTAAGGAGGAGGAGGAAGAGGAAGCGGTGATCGTGAAGACCAAGAGCTTCCCCTTGAAGCCCATGACCCCCGAGGAGGCCTGCCTCCAGATGGACCTGGTGGGCCATGACTTCTTCGTCTTTATCAACGCCGAGACGGAGGAGACCAACGTGGTATATAGAAGAAAAGATGGGAACTACGGTTTGATCGAACCGGGAGGATGATATGCGCAAGTTCATGGACATGGCACGCCAGGTCCTCGATTACATCATCAGGCGGGGGGCTTCCATGCGCCTCTGATGGGGCGCCGGTGAGGAAGGATGGTCATGGATAATCGCGTAAAGGTCGCTACAGTCATGATGGCGGCGGGGTCCCTGGCGGTGATCCTTGTGCTCACCCTGGCATCCGACCAGCCGGTTTACTGGCTGTCCGTCCTTTTCCTGGGCATCCTCATGATCGTATGCGAGACCATGGGCGAGAGGCTGAGCTTCGAAGGAAGGTCCACCTACGGGATCATCGTCATCTTCGCCGCGATCGCGGCCTTGAACACGCCTTCGGCCATGCTCGTCGCACTGTTCGGCGCCCTCCACCTGCGGCTCGTGCAACGCAGGGAGGATCCCTGGAGGATGCTCTTCGATGGGGTGATGTATGCCATGGCGACCTGGGCTGCGGCGGCGGTCTACCATGCCCTCGGAGGCGCCTCGCTGTCCTTCACTATTTCCTCCGGCCTGAAGTCGATCGTGCCCGTACTGGTGGCCGCCGCCGTCTTCTGGGCGGTCAACACCACGGTCATGGCCGTGGCCATCCTGTGGCAGAAGGGCATAGAACCCTTGGACTTCCTCAAGTCGGATGCCCTGCGGCTCCTGCCCAATTACCTTCTCTACGCCCTGGTCGGGTTGTGCATGGGAGTGATCTACGCACAGAACGCGTTCTATTACGTGGAGGACATCCTCAAGGACGAAACCGGTCAAGTGGTTATCGATGCATCCGGCAAGCTGATCGTGATAAAAACCCTCATGCAGCCGGTGGCAGGGGCGGTGCGCGGCTTTTTCGCGGTGCTCTCCTTGACCGCGCTGCTGGGAGCGGCCTGGTATTACAGCGGCAAGAACATCGAGCTGCTCGAGGCCTACGACCGTAGCATGGAGGTGCTGGTGACCCACCTGGAGAAGCGGGAGCCCTACCTGGACGGCCATGCGGTGCGGGTGGCGGGATACGCGGCTATTATCGCCAGGTCACTGCGCTTCCCTCTCTACGAGGTCAACCGCTTGCGGCATGCCGCGCTCCTGCATGACCTGGGGCGGCCCGCCGTCCCCCAGGATATCCTCCTGCAGCAGTCGGCGCTGAGCGAAGAGGAGTTCGAGAAGATCGAGGTCCACCCGCTGGAAGGGGGTTCGCGCCTGGAGGAGGTCGAATACCTTGCGGACATGGCCGAGGCGGTGCGCCATCACCACGAGCATTTCGACGGTGGCGGTTACATAGACCATCTCTCAGGCGACACCATACCCCTGACCGCGCGCATCATCGCCGTGGCGGACGCCTATGACTCCATGCTCCACCGGCGTCCCTGGAGGGAGGCCAAAGGCCGCGATATGGCCCTGGCCGAGCTGCGGGAGAACAGCGGCAGGCAGTTCGACCCGGAGATCGTGGAGCGTTTTGTAGCCGCGCTGGAGGCCGAGGAGAAAAGAGCGAGCGAGACCATCGCTGCCGTGCCGGAGGAGGCCGCAGCCACAGCGCCCAAGCGGGAAAAGGGAACGGCGCGGGGGGGCGGGCGCAGGACCCGGCGGAGAGAGGAACTGATGCGGGAACGCAGGGAA
>CAYHAT010000092.1:0-218 GCA_964354675.1 uncultured Actinomycetota bacterium
GTTTCACGTCCTATAGAAATGTCTTGCCTAATCGAGTTTGCCACGTCGGCTTCGCCTCCTCGCAATACGGCTTTTCGCTGTGCGAAAAGCCTAGCTCCGCTCCCTGCGACGTACTCGCAGAGTACGTCTCGGTCGCGCGCCTTGCGGGCGTGGCGCACAGGCACTCTCGGTGCATGACCGTATTTATGGACCGGAGTACTCAGGGATGTTCGGTGAGA
>CAYHAT010000092.1:318-10419 GCA_964354675.1 uncultured Actinomycetota bacterium
AACGCACTCGGGCGGATAAGACTCCGGGAGAATGGAAAAGGCCCCGCAGGGGGAAGCGGTAATTCCTCCGCTAATGCGGACTCCTATGGGGATTCAGGGGATACCTCAGGGATGTTCGGTGAGAAACGCACTCGGGCGGATAAGACTCCGGGAGAATGGAAAAGGCCCCGCAGGGGGAACGGGGCCTTCCGCTAATGCGGACTCCTATGGGGATTCAGGGGATACCTCAGGGATGTTCGGTATAGCTCGTACTGTGCTGCAAGTGTGCTGTAAACGTTGCCGTGTCTATTGCTGTGAAAGGGCTGCGATCATTGCTGTGAAAAATAGCGTCATGGGCGAGGGTCGTGTTTGGTAGTTCGTATAGGCTGCATTCATTGCAGTTGGGGTAGATGGCTGTCTCGGCTAGTCGGCTTCGGATAGTGCTAGGGGAATGCTACTGCTTCTACTTCAGGGGGCTGCGACTATTGCTGTTACCGGCTCGCCCACGACGTCTGATTGCTGTTTCTAAGGCACTATTTCCCCGGTGTCCGCTTGGGGCCTTTATCAAAGAACTTATCACCGTTAAAACATACATTAGCGGAGAAGATAGGCGCCATTCCTCAGGTGTGTTATTTAACGAGGGCACTAATACCAGGGTGTTACCTGGGTTGATAAGCAGGGTTTTTAATAGCCTATCCAGCCATATCAGCAGGGAAAACGCATAATACATACAAATAGCATGGATATGTGCACTAATCGCAGTATGCGACCTCTGACTGTGCTACACTAGTGGGCGGCCATGGCCTGAGAAGAGAGGATGCGAAAAGACTTAATAATCGACCTGCACATACACACCAATCGCTCATCCTGTTGCAGCAGCCTTGCGCCCGAAGAGATGATCGAGGCTGCTGGCAAGCTGGGGCTGGACGAACGGGCGTCGGGCTTGCAAGCCTGCCGGCAACACCCGGGCGGCGCCATCGTACCCATTGCGGATGAGGAGGCGCTTACCGATACAAGTCGCATGGAAGTATGCTTATATTGAAGCCCGCGGGCGAGCGAGAAGCCGACGAGCTTAGAGGTGAGTGTGATGGAAGAGGAACAGAAGGAAAATCCCTGGGACCGCAGCCTGCGCGGCGTCAATGAATTTGTAGAAGGTCTCGCGAGGAGGCTTCCCATCTACCGTTCCCTGCGGCATGCTTTCCGCGGCGGGACGGAGGAGATGGTCGATTGGGCACAAGCGCGTGAGATAGCGGTCATGGTCGCTCAATCGGAGGGGACCACGCCTCCGGCCGAGGCGGCGGTCCAACGCGATTTCGAAGCCATGATGAAACGCAGCGAGGAGTTGGTGAGGGAATACTCCCACCTCGATCCCAAGGAACCGGTGGGGCCGTTGCTCGTCTTCAGCCGCCCGGATTGGATAGAGGCGAACCTGGAGAGTTTCCAGCTCATCTTCCAACCCCTGGCGGAGAGCTACGGCAAGACCCTGCAACGGTTGGAGGAACAGAGGAAGCGATCCCTGCGCATGGGGCGCAGGTTCACCAGGGGCCTGCTCACCGACCAATTGGGCATGGTCATCGGATACTTGGCACGCAGTGTGCTCGGCCAGTTCGACCTGGGTCTCCCACGCCCCGAAGACGGCGGCAAACTGTACATCGTCTATCCCAATCTGCTCAAGGCGGAGGGCAAGCTGCGCCTTGTACCGGAGGACTTCCGCCTGTGGATAACCCTCCACGAGGTCACCCACGCCTTCGAGTTCGCGGCAAACCCGTGGATCAGGCAATACTTGAGATCGCTCATGGAGAAGTATTTCAAGAGCATATCGTTGCGGCTGGAGGAGATGGGTATGCGCCTGCGCCCACAGGAACTGCGCAACCCACAGAAGCTCAACGAGATCATCAACCAGGGGGGGCTCATCTCGGTCGTCCACAGTCCCGAGCAGCGGGAGATACTCTCCCAGATCCAGGCGTTTATGTCTCTGGTAGAGGGATACAGCAACCTGATCATGGATATCGTCGGGAAGGAGATCATCCCTTCTTTCAAGGAGATGAGCATCGCCTTCCGCCATCGCCGGGATTCCAAGTCGGGCGCAGAGCGCTTCGTGGAGAGGATGCTCGGCTTCGACCTCAAACTGCAGCAATACCAGGTGGGCGAGCTCTTCTGCAAGGAAGTAATGGAGAAGAAAGGCCTGGATTTCCTCAACCTCGCCTGGAAGAGAGAGGAGAACCTCCCCAATGGCGAGGAGATCCGCCATGCCTTCCAGTGGATCGAGCGCATCGAGGAGAGCGAGAAGGAACGCGTTCTGCGGCATAGCATCTAAGGGTCAGGTCTTAAAAGTCTGCGTCTCAGATAGCAACAGCTACATAGGTACCCGCCGAAAGAGACGCAATTTTTGAGAGCTGACCCCAAGAAGATAATGGTAGTAATGCTTGGTTTGTCTGCGCAAAAAAAAGTCAAGTCTTGAGGCCCGGCCCAATAAAAACTGCGTCTGGGTTAATCGGCCAGTATCCATGCGGCCACTGCGGTCACCTGTGTCGTCTCGAGCAGCCCTTCCTGGTTTATCCTATCGGGCGTGTCGCTGGTGAGATGGAAGTCGGGGTGTTCGCTCCGTTCGAACCATGACCAATCGCAGGTGACGGCGGGCATATGGTAGAGAAAGAAGGTGCCGGCCGAAGTCCCCGGGTCCGCGCCACCCAGCTCGAGCTCCACGTCGAGCAGAGCGGCGGCTTCATCCAGGGCTTCTACCGTGGGGCGGTTCTTACGGTAGTTGAGGTCCCAGACGTCCATGTAATCACCTTCCCCGGCCCCCAGACCTTCGAGGTTGATGATGCGCACACTGTCCCGGAACCCGCCCGCCTCCAGGGATTCCGCCAGGGCGGAGGAGCCGTATCCCCCACATTCCTCGGCACCCAGGAAGGCGAAGACCAGGCTTTTTTCCTGCCTACGCTCCAGGGAGGAAAAGACGGAGGCCAGCTCCAGGACGGCGCTGGTCCCGGAAGCGTTGTAGTCGGCACCCGGGTAGATGGCACCGGTGGAGGCGTCCACCCCCAGGCTGTCGTAATTGGCGGTCAGGAAGATCATCTCTTCCCCGGATGCACCGGGTATCTTGCCCAGGATGTTGGCGCAGATGACCGGCGTATCCGGAGGGGGTGGGTCTGTGATGAAGCACCTGCCCGGCGGCACCGGGAACTCCTGCCGGTAGCCCTCCAGGCCGAGCTCGCCAACGGGCTCCAGGCCGAGCTCGCTCATGCTCTCCTCCAGGAAAGCCTCTACCTCCAGCGATTGAGGCGATCCCGCAGCGCGTCCCCTCAGCTCCTCGCTCGCAAGATGATCTATGGTCTCCATCATGCTCGCAACATCCACGCTGTCCGCCAGCGAGGTGAGAAAAGGATCTTCTCCCGCGGGGGGCGAGGAGGAGCCGCAACCGGCTCCTGCCAGCAGGAGGGAGATCAGCGCGGCGGCCAGGAACGGCTTCAGGCGTCTCATTTCTTGGCTTTTTTCTTGGCCGCTTTTTTCCCGGCAGCCTTCTGGGCCGCTACGGGCTTGCGCTTCTTGAGCAAGTAGATGAACAGGAAGGCGATGACGGCGGCACCCAGCACGCCGAAGATTATCCCCAGCACAAGCCCGGTGTTGCCGCCGCCCGATGCGGGCTCGGACCCCTGGCCCTGGTTACCGGTCTCTTCCCGGGATACGCCCAGCGCCTCGTAGGCATCTTGCGGTGGGTCTCCCATCCCTTCCCCGGCGACGGTTATCCCGATCATGGCGACTCCCGAGACGTCCTGGACGGTCTTGGTTATCTGGGTCAGGGCTTTGATCGCGGTGTCCTTGTCCCCGGAGAGCTCCATGAGCTCGCGCGAGAGGTTGACGCTGAATTCGCTGCGGTCCTGCTTCACCGTCGTATACTGCAACTTGACGCCCTCCGGTATATAGGTGACGTAACCGGCCGCCTTCTCCTCCTCGGTGGGTCCCTTCAGCAGTTCAAGCACAGCGAACTCCACTACCTGGCTGCCGCCGGCGATCTCTCGCTGCACTTGCGCCGGTTCACCGTCGAGGTAAAAGTATACGTACCCGGGGGCCGGCGGTTCCCCTTCCGTTGGAGGCTGAGTGGGCGGTTGTTCCTGGGCATATGCGGTAAAGCACAGGGACAGGAGCACGATCGCTGCTACGAGGGCCGCAAGGGCTGATCTTCTGGCCACGGCTCCACCTTCCTTTCGTTTTGCTCCATTGTATGGAGTAGGTACTTCTTTGGGCAAGGGTTAGATGCAGCCTGGCGATGATTGGTTGCGGCGGTATCTCGAGCAACGGAAAGACGAGCGAGCGGTATTGGCCTGAAACGTTGCGTGGGCTGCGGTTTGCTTATATGGATGCTCAAGGATAATCTTAAGGTGATATATCGCCTATGACTAAGCACTCCCGCGGGAAGCGGTTCAGGGTACGGTTGCTTGCATGGGAGAGGCGGAAGGACCATGATACCGCGCACCTTCGCTTGCGGCGAGGGGGGCATGAAACGGCCTCCAGACAAGGCAGCAGGGGCGTCACGAGCAGCTCTTGATACAGCGGCTCGGCAAGGATCAGAGGTGACAGGTTTTTGAGAATAGGAATACCGCGCGCCCTCATGTTCTACCGTTATTACCCGTTCCTCAAATCGTTCCTGGAGGAATGCGGATGCCAGGTGCAGCCTTCTCCCCCCACCAATCTGAAGATAATGGGCGAGGGGGCGGATATCTGCGTGGACGACATTTGCGTGGCCGTAAAGGTCCTCTTCGGCCATGTCTCGCATCTGGCCGGGAAGGTGGACGCGATACTCATACCTCGCCTGGTGAGCGTAGAGAAACAGGAATACGACACCTTCACCTGTCCTAAGCTCATCGCCGCTCCGGACATGATCCGCTATTCCTTCCCCCATCTGCCGGCGCCTTTGGAGTTCACCGTTGACGTCAGTAAAGCCCCGTGGTGGTGGAGCTGTATACGCATGATGAGGCGGCTCGATCTGCCGCTGCGCCAGATCGTCAGGGCTTATCCTGCGGCAGTGCGGGAGCAGAAAAGGTTCGAGGGCCTGCTCAACAGCGGGCTGCTGCCCGCCGACGCCTTGACGAAGATGTACAACGGGAATGGCAGCACCCTCCCCTCTTATCTTTCGGAACGGGACGTGACCGTAGCCGTGGTCGGCCATCCCTACCTGCTGGGCGACCCCGTGGTCAATAAGAGGCTGGTGCACTGGCTGGACATGTCCGGCGCAAAGGTGCTGGGCAGCACCATGCTGTCCGAAAGCGACCTGCAGAGGGAGGCGTCCCGGCTGCCCCCCCTTTCCTGGAGCTACGAGAGGGAACTGCTGGCCGCCGCCTCCCACTTCCTGAAGAGGGTAGATGTGGACGGGGTGATCTACCTTACCAGCTTCGGATGCGGCCCCGATTCCCTGGTGACCGAGATCGTACGCCGCGAGCTGGAGCCTGCTGGGGACCAGGTCCTGCTGGAGTTGGTGCTGGATGAGCACAGCGCCGAATCGGGCGTGAGGACGCGCGCGGAGGCCTTCGTCGACCTGCTGCGACGTCGCAAGATGGTGCGCTCGGGTGTGGGGAGGGAGAGATGAAGGTAGCCTTTCCCCACATGGGCAACGCTTATATCCCCTTGCGGGCACTGGTGGAGTACATGGGGGTGGAGGCGGTGGTGCCGGAACGGCCGAACCGTACCACCCTGGAAAAGGGAGCCAGGTACGCGCCCGAGTTCATCTGCCTCCCGTTCAAGATCACCCTCGGAGACTGCATGAACGCCCTGGAGAAAGGGGCGGACACCATGGCCATGGTATGCGGCATGTGGGCCTGCCGCTTCGGCTACTACGCCTACGTGCAGCACCTGATCCTCAGGGACCTCGGTTACGAGTTCGACTCCCTCCTCATCGGCAGGGAAGACCCTCGTGCGGTCCTGGATAAGGTGCGCAGCGCGGTGGGCAGGGGCGCATTCGCCAAGCTGGCGGGAGCCGCGGCCATGTTCCGGGCCAAGGCGGGCGCGGTGGAGGAACTGGAGAGCCTGGCGAGGAAGATACGGCCCCGGGAGGAAGCGGCGGGAAGCACTGATGCGATCATGGATAGCTGCCTCTCGCGACTTGACGAGGCCGCTTCCATACGCCGCGTATGGCAGCTGCGCAGGGAGCAGCGTGAGGAGATCACGTCATTGCCCTTGCGGGAACCCAACGGCATGCTGCGGATACGCATCGTCGGCGAGCTCTACGTGCTGTTGGAGCCTTCCCTCAACTTCGATCTGGTGAAGCGCCTGGGTACTCATTTCGGGGTCGAGGCCCAGCCCGTGCTGTCCACCTACCGCTGGTTGCTCAGCCCCCTCTGGCTGGACCCGCTCCTCCACGTGTCTTCTTCGCGCGCGCGGCGTATCAGCCGTACATATCTTCCCTATATCCTGGGCGGAGAAGAGCACATGACCATCACCGGTACCCTGGACGCCCCCAAGGACGGCTTCGACGGGGTCATCCATGCCTATCCACTCACCTGTATGCCCGAGAACATCTGCCGCACCATCCTCCCCCATATCAGTTCGTCAAGGGACATCCCTCTCCTCAACCTCTGTTTCGACGAGCACACCTCTACGGTGGGGACCGTCACGCGCCTGGAGGCCTTCGTGGATATGCTGCGCTCGCGCAAGGAGCAGAGGGATCTGGCGGGTATCAGGGACTAGGCGGGTATCAGGCCGGGACATCCGGAATTGTCCAGGCGCTGACACGCCGGGGAGCAAAATTGGTGGAGATGAGCGGATTCGAACCGCCGACCTCCTGCTTGCAAGGCAGGCGCTCTCCCACTGAGCTACATCCCCACCGCACGGTTTGACTTTCTTACTGAGATTATAAACCATGGCTGCGCGTCGCCGCGCGGGTTCAAAGCAGCTGCGATATAAGCGAAGCGCGAGGGCCGTGAGAACGGATAGGGGAGGTGCCGATGCCCGGCGTTCCCGAGAAAGCCCCGCCCTCCGAAAAAAAGCGGGGCCGGTGTCGATTGACGGGCACCGACTGCTTGTTCATGCAGTTCCCACGGGGTCATTGGCATCCGTCATCATATTGGCATTGCTGGTCATCTCGATCGATGCTGGAAGAGTTCTGGTATGGGTATCGCGCAAACCGCCTTGATGTGCCTTGCAGCGCCGGCTGTGGGTTACCGCACCCTCTCCAATATGGTGGCTATGCCCATGCCCATGCCCGTGCATGTGGACAGCAGGCCGTAGCGGCCTTCCAGGTGCGCCAGGCCCGAGATAATAGTGCAGGCCAGTTTGACCCCGCTCGCTCCCAGGGGATTCCCGTTGGCGATGGCCCCACCCCAGGCGTTCACCCTCTCCGGCCGGGGTGGCTCCAGTTCCCTCATCCAGGCCAGGGGAACGGGCGCAAAGGACTCGTTTATCTCGAAGAGGTCGATATTCTCCATGCGCAGCCCGGCTTTGGCCAGTGCCCGAAGGGTGGCAGAGATGTGGCCGGTGAGCATGAGCACCGGATCTTCTCCGCTGACTGCAGTACACATATAGCGCGCCGTTGGCTCGAGGCCTAGCTCGGAGCACCTATCCGCCGACGCCAGCAGGACCGCCGCGGCGCCATCCGCGGCCTGGCCGGAGTTGCCGGCGGTGACCACACCGCCGGGCTTGAAAGCCGGCGCCAGCGAGGCGAGTTCCTCGGCGGTGAGGTCGCGCCTGACACCCTCGTCGCTACGCAGGAGCAGAGTGCGCCCATCCTCCGCGATGACCTCGACGGGCATGATCTCGGTCTCGTAGAAGCCGGAGTCGATGGCGGTGGCCGCCAGTCCGTGTGAACGTCTCGCGTAGGCGTCCAATTCGTCGCGGGTGAATCCCCACCGCTCGGCGACGAGCTCGGCTGCCATCCCCTGGGACAGCAGGTCGCCGGGCAACACTTTGGGGTCAGACCTCAAAAATTGCTTCTCATGTTTGCGACGATTAACATGGATGCGGCGGTTAGAGAGGCAGATTTTTGAGGTCTGACCCCAAAGTGTTGCCCAAAGGTTACTATCATTATCACCCACACTTCTGGGAGAAGAACCGAATATTCTTATCGAACCCCTGCTTGTCCTTCTCAGCAGCGAAGTCGAGGGAGATCCATCAGATAGGGATAACGCGCACGAGGGTGCAGCGGAGGGGAAGGCACTACGCTTGTCTTTTCCATCGACCACCGCTTGTCCTCCTACGTAGCGAAGTCGAGGCGAGGTCTCCGCAGGGGGATGTCTCGAGCGCGGGTTTAACGTGGGATGAGTCGGTTATATTTATATATACGCAAGAAGAGGAATGCAGGGTCGAAGGAGGTGAGACCGTGAAGGCATTCGTGCTGATCAAGGTGGAACCGGGTAGGCTCAAGGAAGCTTTCGAGGCCATATCCGGGATGCGGTCCGTGGTGGAGGCACACTGCATCACCGGACCCGACGATATCATCGCTGTACTCGATTCCGATGACGCCAAGGGCGTCTCGGAGGTAGTCATCGCGGATCTACACGATGTGGAGGGTATCAAGGGGACGGATACACGTATCGTGGTCGAGCTGGTCTGAGCGGGCCGCCCGGCCGGCATGGGGATGACCTGGCCGGTTAGAAAAAGGGGCTCATCTCCAACAAATGTGGGTAACCGGCAGGACGTAAACAAGCCCATAACGTGCAAGTTCCTTTTAGCTGCTGTTATGGGTATCGGGCTTGTGCCGTCGCTCCATCGCTACCCGCACTTCTGGGAAAAGAACCGAAAAAGGGAACCTGCGGATGTGGAAAGAAAGTCTATAGATGATGAGCCTTCCCTTCCGCCGAGGGCGCAGGCCAGGGGGTCTGTGGTATGTCATTGGAGGCATGTCGGGGGGATGCTAAACTAGAGCCTGGCTTTTAGACTATAAGCCCATGGCGGTAACAGCGGTAGTGAGGATCGAGGAGTACACATGACTGAAGGCATGGAGAGACCGGTAAGAAGGCGGCCGCGGCAGAGGGTGAGGCTCACCCACCGCTTCTATATCGCAGTCGGGGCGCTCGTCCTCCTGATCTTTCTGATCATATTGATCGCCGCCCTCTCTTCCGGTGGCGGCAATATCAACGAGGTCATATCCACGGTCGGCGGGTTGAATGAGGGCGACCTCAACCGGCTCAAGATCAACGAACTGGGCGCGGTGATGGTGCTCGAATATCATAAGATCGGCGAGGAAGGAAGGTGGTCACGCACTCCCGAGAACTTCCGGGCGGATCTCGAGTTCCTTTACAACGAGGGTTACCGCTGCGTCAGCCTGAAAGGCCTGGCGACCAACAACATCGATGTCGAGCTGGGCTATACCCCGGTGGCGCTGACCTTTGACGATTCCGATCCCTCCCAGTTCAGCTATGTTGAGCAGGATGGGCAGCAGGTCATCGACCCGCGCTGCGCCATGGGCGTCATGGGGCAATTCGACGCGGATTACCCGGACTTCAATATCACCGCGACCTTCTACGTGGAACCGAGGTTATTCGGCCAGGACGAATTTATCGAGAAGAAGCTGCGTTACCTGGTGGATAACGGCTACGACATAGGGAACCACTGCGTCAACCATCCACAGCTGAGCCAACTCGACGATAACGGCGTGCTGGAGGAGATCACGGGCAACATAGAAGCGGTACAGGCATACCTCCCGGGATACGAGGAATCGAGCATAGCCCTTCCTTACGGGGAGGCACCCGCCAACACCGCACTGTTGGCGGGAGGGAGCATGAACGGCATCTCGTACAGCTTCGTTGCCTCTCTCCTGGTGGGCGCCAATCCGGCTCCGGCCCCTTGCGATTACTCGTTCGACCCCTTGCGCATCCCGCGCGTGCAAGCTCTTGATCCGTCCCTGGACACCGGCGACTCCGGCATATATGCCTGGATCCAGTACTTCATGGAGAACCCGGAGCGGCGCTATTGCAGCGACGGTAACCCCGATGTCGTCACGGTGCCTAAACACATGATAGACAGGATCGATCAGGGCAAGCTCGGCGAGAAGGCGATGCAGACTTACTAGGAAAGGAGGAGCGGGGGTCCGAGAGATTGCCCCCGCACCGCTGAGAGTGGCGCATTATCCCAGGAGCGAAAAGAGGATATTCCCCCGCCGGCGCTGGCGCTCGCGCGTGGCCCCGCGCG
>CAYHAT010000093.1:0-2344 GCA_964354675.1 uncultured Actinomycetota bacterium
TGGAACCCGGGGAACTGGCCGAGGTGGTGAGCGTGAAAGACGATGACCCCGAGCTGCTGCGGTTTATGGCCTCCCTGGGGATAAAGCCCGGGGTGAAGATCAAGATCGATGCCAAGGACCCCTTCAAGGGACCACTGCAGACCGTGGTGGGTAAGCACGGGCGCACCGTTGGCTGGCATCTGGCCAACGCCATCTTCGTCAAGAAGATCCGCTGACTACTCCCCTACTCTTCTTCTACTACGCACGACAGGACTCAACCCTTATCCGAGGCCCTCTTTATGTTCTCCTCCAACTCGTAGATGGCTTCCTTGAGCTTGCTCTGCCTGAGGGTGGTGGTGAGGTCCCCGCGGGTCCTCTCCATGATGGCCCGGGCCATGTCCGTGGTGCGGCGCAGCCCGCCGGTGATGGCATCGGGATAATCGAAGGAGACCAGCAGGTAATAGATATCGTCCATGTAAGAGAGCAGCTCGTCGCCCCGCTCCAGGTGACCCTCGCGTATGAGGTCCAGGATGGAACGGCGCAGCTCTCCCACCACCTCCCCCAACCCGTTGAGGTAAGCGGGGTATTCCACACCCAGTTCCTCCGGCTCGGGCAGGGGTTCTCCGTTGATGAGGGCATGGGTCGCCCTGGCCTCGGCGTACTCCTTCTGCGCGTCATGCACGAAGCCGGCGGTGTAGACCTCCGGGTGGTCCCTGGTCATATGGGTGATGCTGGCCGAGAGCTCCCCGGCCTGCTCCATGAGGCGCATTGCCTCCTCGTTCTCTCCCCTGTGTACAGAGCGGATGATGTAGCTCGACGTCTGCACCAGCGAACGGCAGGCCTTCAGGACCTGCTCGCGGGTGGTGTTCTTGGCATCGAAGTCGGCCTTTATGCGGTTCCGCAGCGTATCCCAATCCATAGCGTCTCCCTTCCAAGCACCTGTAATGCTTCTAAGCGAGCGGTTGGCCTCCTTGTTGGCTCTAATATATCATCTATAATGGTTTCTATTCATCCGCGAGGAGGGGCAAATGATCGCCAGGCGGGGAGACCGCATTCCGCCCTTCATAGTAATGGAGGTCCTGGAGAAGGCCCTGCAGATGGGGCGGGAGGGGCATGACATCATCCACATGGAGGTGGGCGAGCCGGACTTCGATACGCCGCGCTGCGTAAAGGAGGCGGCCTACCGGGCCATGCTTGAGGGCGAGACGCATTACACCCACAGCCTGGGCTTGTACGAGCTGCGCGAGGCCATCTCCCGTCATTATCTGGAGAAGTACGATGTAGGAGTGGACCCCGACCGCATCATCGTCACCAACGGAAGCTCGCCTGCGATGCTCCTGCTCTTCGCCGCCCTTCTCGATCCCGCGGATGAGGTGATCCTCTCCAATCCCTGCTATGCCTGTTATCCCAATATCGTGGAGTTCGTGGACGGGCAGCCCGTAGAGGTCTCCGTCTTCGAGGAAGACGCTTTCCAGTACCGGCCGCGGGACATCGAGGCATGCCTTGGGCCCCGCACCAAGGCCATCATCATCAACTCTCCCTCCAACCCCACCGGCAACCTCCTGGAGCCGGAGGTGATGGAGGAGATCGCGGCGCTGTCCAGGCGCGGCCTTTACGTGGTGAGCGACGAGATCTACCACGGGCTGGTCTACGAGAGCGTCGAACACTCCATCCTCGAGTTCACCGACCACGCCTTCGTCTTGAGCGGCTTCTCCAAGCTTTACGCCATGACCGGGTGGAGGCTCGGCTATCTCATCACCCCCGAGGAGTTCGTCAGGCCCATCCAGAAGATGCAGCAGAACCTGTTCATCTCCGCCAACGCCTTCGTGCAGCGGGCCGGCATCTCCGCGCTCACCGAGGCCGGCGAAGAGGTGGCTGCCATGGTGCGCACCTACGACGAGCGGCGCCGCTTCCTGCTGCCGCGGCTGCGGGATATCGGCTTCGGCGTGGCCGTCGAGCCCCACGGCGCTTTCTATATCCTGGCTAACGCCAGGCGTTTCACCGACGACTCCTATTCCTTCGCCCTCGAACTGCTGGAAAATGCCCACGTGGCTGTCACCCCCGGCATCGACTTCGGGAGTGGGGGCGAGGGATATATCCGCTTCAGCTACGCTAATCACCTTGACGATCTAGCCGAGGGGGCGCGCCGGTTGGAGGATTACCTGGCCACACGCAACACACGTCTGTAGAATAACGAACGAGTGATTGCAGCGCGTAAGCGCGGCGACGCCCGGAGGGCGGCGGCACGGTGCCAGCGCCTTCACGTTTCCGAACGTGTAGGCCTGGCACGTGTACGTCCGAGAGAACAGGCGGAGGGCGGCGGCACGGTGCCAGCGCCTTCACGTTTCCGAACGTGTAGGCCTGG
>CAYHAT010000093.1:2444-10233 GCA_964354675.1 uncultured Actinomycetota bacterium
CACGTGTACGTCTTCTCGGCGGAAACATTTTCGCCCATGTGGTGGTCAAAGGGTTTAGTCTGGGGGAGACTGTATAATATGTGGATAGGCGGAGAAACCGGTTTAGGAGCACTGCGCATGACGGGGGTTTGTTTATGACGAACTGGAGATCTCTGGCGGTCCTGGTCCTGGCCGTGGTCCTCTGCGCGGCTTTCGCAGCTCCTGCGCTGAGCGGCGATACCGCAGGCGGCGAACCTTCTTCCGGCCAGACCATTATCTTGTGCCCCGAGGACGGGAGAACAGCGGAAGCGCTGAGCGATTCCCAGTCCCTGGGTCTGCAGCTCGCTAAGGCTCTCCCGGGAGGAATGCTCCTCATGGAAGCGCCGCCGGGCATCGATGCGGCGATGCTGGAGAAGCTCCCGGACGTGAGCTGGGCAGAGCCCGACCTTCCCTTCTACGCGGCGGAGACACCCAACGACCCCGACTATCCGAAACAGTGGAACCTGCAGAAGATAAACATGCCCTCCGCATGGGATATCGCCGGCCGAGGGCAGTCTTCGGTGGTCATCGCCGTCGTGGACTCCGGAGTCGCCTACCGCGATGCAGGAACGTTCAGTAAAGCCCCGGACTTCGCCCAGACCTCCTTCGCTCCCGGTTATGACTTTATCGCGAACGACGCCGATCCCGACGACGAGTACGGCCACGGTACGCACGTGGCTGCGATCATCGCCTCGTCTTACAACAACGGCTTCCGTGCCGCAGGTATCGCCTCCGCTTGCACCATCATGCCCGTGCGCGTCCTGGGGAGCGACGGTGTGGGTACCGCCTCCGCCGTGGCCTCCGGGATCTACCATGCCGCCGACAACGGTGCCAGGGTGATCTGCCTGAGCCTGTCATCACCCCGGCACAGTGCGGCAGTAGGCGAGGCGGTCAAGTATGCCTCGTCGCGCGGAGCGCTGTGCGTGGCAGCGGCCGGAAACGAGGGTTCCGATCCCGGATACCCCGGCGGCATGGACTGCCCGGCGGACGAAGGCGGTTACGTCCTGGCGGTCGGGGCCACCGACTTCCGCGATGTCCGCGCCCACTACTCCAACTACGGGACCGGGCTCGACCTGGTGGCTCCCGGCGGCGATCTCACCCGGGACGACAACCACGACGGCTATGGCGACGGCATCCCCCAGGAATCCTACATCCAACCCGGCAAACCCCAATCCGGTTATGGCCTGATATGGGGGGAGGGCACCAGCATGGCGGCGCCACAGGTCGCAGCAGCGGCGGGGCTCTTGCTCTCCGAAGACCCCAAGTTGACCCCGGAGGACCTGACCCATCTCCTCACCTCTACGTGTGTGGACCTCGGTACACCGGGTTTGGACTCCTACTATGGCTACGGCCGGTTGAACGTCGCGGCGGCCCTGTCCGGGATCGGCCAGAACACCTGGTACTTCGCTGAGGGCACCACGCGTGCCGGCTTCGAGGAGTGGCTGTGCGTGCTCAATCCTGAGGGGGCGGAAGCCCAGGTAGAATTCACCTTCCTCATGACCGGTGGCCAGACCCAGCAGGCGACCTTCACCGTTCCCGCAAGCAGCAGGTTCTCCCTCAACGTGGCCTCCATCGTGGGCCATGATAAGGATGTCGCCGCTACTATCTCCAGCCCCCGCTCGATATTCGCGGAGCGTGCCATGTACTTCAACTACCAGGGGCGCTGGCCCGGCGGTTCGGACGCCAAGGGCTCCCGTTTTCCCTCCGATAACTGGTACTTCGCCGAGGGAACCACCCGTGCCGGCTTCGAAGAGTGGCTGACGCTGGCCAATCCGGGGTACAAGGACACCGTGGCGCACGTCGCATACCTCCTGGGGCCCGGACAGGGGTCCAACAAAACTGAGGATTGGAATGTCCCCGCCCTTTCCCGCGTAACGGTCAACGTAAACCAGGCCGTAGGACCGGAGAAGGATGTCTCGGTCCACGTCACATCCGGGCAGCCTATCGTGGCCGAGCGTCCCATGTATTTCGATTACCACGGGTCCATGGCCGGCGGACACGACGTGATGGGCGCCGTCTCGCCGAGCGGCAGCTGGTTCTTCGCCGAGGGCACCACCCGTGCCGGCTTCGAGGAGTGGCTGACGCTGGCTAATCCCGGCGATGTGGATGCCGCGGTTAACGTGGAATACCTGCTGGGCGCGGGGCAGGGACAGAATATCCTGCAGACGTGGAACGTCCCCGCCCGCTCCCGGGTGACGGTAAGCGTTAACCAGGCCGTGGGGCCCGGGAAAGACGTATCCCTCGCTATCGACTCCGATCAACCTGTAGTGGCCGAGCGGCCGATGTACTTCAACTATCGCGGCAACATACCCGGGGGGCACGCTGTCGTGGGCGCATTGCGTCCCGGTTTCAGCTGGTATTTCGCGGAGGGCACTACCCGAGCCGGCTTCGAGGAGTGGCTTACACTGGCTAATCCCGGCGATGAGAATGCGACGGTCGAGGTGGAATATCTCCTGGGCGCGGGCCAGGGAGCCAACGTGAAACATTCGCTTACCGTTCCCGCTTTTACCCGTATAACGGTGAGCGTGAACCAGGTCTTAGGTCCCGGCGTGGATGTCTCCTTACACGTCACTTCCGACCGGCCTGTTGTGGCCGAGAGGCCCATGTACTTCACCTACGGACCGCAGGGTTGGAGGGGAGGCAGCTGCGAAGTCGGCTATGATCCCGTTAATGGTACGTAGGAGGACTCGCCAGCCCGGATCGAAGCAGAAGAAATTGGCCCGGGGATCGAGAATGGAAGGTAGAGTGATGACAGGACGGGAAAAGAGAGCTGTATCTGCGCCATGCAAGCCCGGCATCGCGGACCTCGACGGCCGCGGTGTTTCCGCGCACCGGCACCGGGCACTGCGTGCGGATAACAGGGCGTTACCGCTTCGGAAGAAAGCTGGTTGGAAGCTCTATCCAGTCGTCGTGCTGGGCATTGCCGCGATGTTACTGCTCGCCTCCGGCGCGTCTGCGAGCGCCGATGAAGGCCGCATCGTCATCGAACTGCAGGGCCAGTCCTCCGCCATATCCATCGCCGACCGTCCCGTCACGGGGACGGACAACGTCACCCGTCAGGCTTACAAGTATAAGCAGGAGAGATACGGCAAGGACTTCCATTACGCGCTCAGCGGCCTGACCCACGCGTCCTACGACATCGAGTTCAGTATGGTGGAGTCCTATTACGGCGCTCCCGGGCAGAGGGTATATAGCATAAAGGCCAACGACCTGCCCCTTACGGATCTGGTCAACCTGGACATCCTGACCAGGGTCCCCAAATACCAGGCCTACCAGGTCACCGTCAACAACGTGGCGGCACCGGGAGGCCGCCTGGACCTGCATTTCCTGGCCAGCAAAGCGGAGGCGACCATCTGCAGTATCCGCCTCAAAGCCGCGGGGGAGACCGCGCTCGAGATCAACGTGATGGAGACCCGCAACTGGTCCGCCTTTCCCCTGCGCTTCGTCAATGGAGCCGGGCAGGACCTGCATGAGACCGTCCTCGGCCGCCTGGGCTCACGCTTCATGATCAATCCCGTGCCCCAGCTCCTGGCCTGGCGCCAGTCCCCACTGGGCACCTGGACCGCCGACCTCACCGAGCTGGTGCTGGCCTTCAGGGACGCGGATGGCGACATCCGCTGCCTCCCTTTCACCGACCGTTATCCCGTGTTCTCCAACATAGACCAGCAGCTGGCGATGACCGGGGTAGCCTACGAATGCCAGGACCCCGCCCTGCCCTTCAAGGCCACCGTCACCCTCAGGGCCCCCTTCTATCCTCAGGACACGAAGTTGAGCACCGCCCCCTTCTTCTACGTCGACATAAAGGTGACCAACCTGGGGAGCACCAACGTGAACGGCCAGTTCCTCCTGGTCCGGGCGCACAAGGACGACAACACCGGGGCCGCCGCCCCCCAGCCCCTGGCAGGCGCTTCAGCCGGTTACAAGTTCAACACCAAGTACACCTACGGGGACGAGAGCTACGTCCTCCCCGACCCCAACAACTCGGGATACGTCGAGTTCACCGAGGCGGTGGCGGTGGACAACACCAGCAACGTCAATATGCATTACAACATCACCAATACCGCCTGGATCTGGGGCTCCCCCGCCGGCTACCCCCTTCCCTACAGCCACAAGGTATACACCTTCGGGCCCCGGGGGTACTCGGGCATGGACTGGTCCTTCTCCCTCGCGGGCGGAGCCAGTGACAGCCGCACCCTGGTACTCACCTCCCACACCATGGGTATCGTGCTCAACGTGCGGGGCGATTTCTCCAATCGCTTCCTCTATTCCAAGGCCTCCGGCCCCAACCTGCCCTCGGTGGAAGCGGTGGCGGATTATGCCCTGGGGGCGGACCGGACGAACATAGAGCAGAAGGGCTCCTTCTTCGACGGCGTACTCTCGGATCCCTATCTCTCCTCGCTATCGCAGAGCGGGCGGGAGCTCATGGCCTATTCACTGCAGACCTTCCTCTGCAACACCTGGTGGGTCTACAACAGCGGCGGCAACGAGTGGTTCAGCGTATGGGAGGGTACGCCATGCATGTTCCATTCCACCGTCGACGTGGAATACAACGATGCCTGGTTCTACCTCAGTTTCTGGCCCGACCTGCTCAAGAAGACACTCTCGGAATGGCCGCTCTTCGAGAAGTGGGTCGGATCAGGCAGGTATCTCTCCCACGACATGGGGGTGGTGAACGCGGTCACCGGCATGGCATACCCACACGACATGCCCGTGGAAGAGAACGCCGACTACATCCTGCTCATGTACAGCTACTGGAAGACCACCGGCGACACCGCCTTCATGAAGAGCCAGTTCGGCCACGTGAGGGATTATGCTAGCTTCATCTTCAACTGCGATACCGACGGGGACGGCCTGCCGGACATCAACGTCGCCAACACCATCGACCAGGGCTCACCCGCCGTACAGGACAGCAAGAACCAGACCTATCTCGGGGTGAAGGCGATGGGCGCCTACCGGGCGGCGCGGGAGATGGCGCAAGCGCAGGACTCACCCGACGGGACGTTCATCTCGCGTTGCGACGAGCGCGTGCGGCTGATCAACCTCACCCTTGAAGACCGCCTGTGGCTGGGGGACCACTTCGCGGTCTGTTCCGACAACAACGTGCCCGCGGCGGACCGCAATGCCTATTCCATCTACGCCTCCAATGGCCTGCTCTACCTCCTGGCCGCGGGCCTGGACCCCGGTCTTACCGCCTCCAACCTGGAGAGGTTCAAGGAGGACCTGGTAAGTTCCTCCATCACTACCTCGCGCCGCTACGGTTTCGTGCACACCAGCATCGACAACGAGAACCAGTGGGTGTCCCAGAACATCTGGAGGGACGCCCTCGGGTACTGGCTGGGCGTCGATAACTGGGCGCAGGGTCAGTCCAGCCGCCTCGATTCGTACTGGAACCTGCAGCGCTATTACGCCACCAAGAAGAACGGCGGCTTCTGGGACGTCTGTGCCTACACCGATTTCTATTATCTGGGGACCAGCGAGGCGGCGGGCCTGGGCTTCTACGGACCGGGTGCGGCGTCACGCTATCTCTCCCAGGCCGACCTGGAAGCCGGGGGCATGCGGGGGGCTTATACCCTCGACTCCGCCTACCAGCAATCCCTGGGCTATTATCCCCGGGGCGCCACTGCCTTCTGCCTCGTAAACGCCACGGGCCGTCTTCGCCTCGACCGCCCCGCGGGCTACCTGCTCTACGATGCGGCACAGCCTTCGTGTCGTGTGCCCGTCTTCGCCTGCGCCGACTGGGGGGCGGCCAACCCCGCCCAGCGCATCCCGGTGCTCGTATTCGACGGATCGGGCGGACTGCAGCAGGTGCTCAACGGTTCCCTTCTCCCTGGCAACGTCAGCCGTTCGCAATACCAGCCCATAACCGGCCTCAAGACGCAGCCCTTCTCGTGCTCGCCCGGCACCGATAGCCCCCGCCGGGAGGTCGCGGTCTCTTACAGCGCGCCGCCCGGAGCGATCGCGCGGGCGCTGGTGGTCTCCAATTCGCACACGATCAGGAGCCTTACCCCCGGCACTTCTGGTTTGACCTGGGACGGTAAGGATTTCTGGGGACAGCCGGCTCCCGATGGCACCTATACCATTTTCCTGGAGACCGACCCGCCAAACCCCGCCGTCTACACGCCCCCGGCCACGGTGAAGGTGGGCGTGAACACGAACGTGCCGTCGCCCTCCACCACCTGGTATCTGGCCGAGGGTTATACCGGCGGCAACCCCACGGGGGGCGAGTTCGACACCTGGGTGCTGATACAGAACCCCGGCGACCAGGCCGCGGGTGTAAACGTGACCTTCATGCAGCCGGGCGGCGTCAACACCGAGCGCTCCTATTCCCTGCTCCCGCACTCCCGCTTCACCATCCACGTGGACGACATCCTCCCCGCCGCAGAGGTGTCCACCAGGATCCAGGCTACCCAGCCGGTAGTGGCGGAGAGGGCCATGTATTTCAACGGCGGTAAGGCCGGGCACGACACCGTCGGGGTCAACTCCCCCTCACGCAGCTGGTACCTGGCGGAGGGATATACGGGCGGCGACTTCGACGAATGGATATTGATCCAGAATCCCAACGATGCGAATGCGTCGTTGAACGTGCAGTTCCAGACCCAGGACCAGGGCGTTGTCAACCGTGACTACACGCTGCCGCCGCGTTCCCGCTTCACCATCCACGTGGACGACATACTCCCCGACGCCCAGGTAAGCACCTACCTGCAGGCGGATCAGCAGGTGGTGGTCGAAAGGGCCCAATATCTCAACTATATGCGCAGCGGGACCTGCTCCATCGGGGCCCGTTCTCCCTCCTATACCTGGTTTTTCGCGGAGGGCTACACCTCGGAGGGATTCGAAGAGTGGCTGCTCGTGCAGAATCCCCAGGACTCGGCCACGCTGGTCGACCTGACCTTCATGCAGCTCGACGGCACCAACTCGTCCATGCAGTTCTCCGTGCCCGCGCGCAGCCGTTACACCGTCCCGGTGCACCAGGTACTCCCCGGCGCCCAGGTCTCGACGAAGGTGTCGTCGGCGTCGCCGGTGGTGGCGGAACGTGCCATGTACTGGAAAAACCGCAGCGACGGCCATGACACCATCGGGACCCCTTCGCCCGAGTACACGTGGTTTTTCGCGGAGGGCTACACCGCGGAGGGATACGAAGAGTGGCTGCTCATCCAGAATCCCTGGGACGAACAGGCTGCGGTCACCATTGACTTCATGTTTCCCGGGGGCGCCACCCAGAGCGTCACCGCCGGCATCCCGCCACGCTCACGCTTCACCATCAACGTGGGCGCTTTCGTGGGGGCGAAAGAGGTGAGCCTCAAGCTATCCTCCGACCTGCCGGTGGTGGGAGAGAGGGCCATGTACTTCAAGGAACGTTCCGGCGGTCACTGCTCCATCGGCGCAATAGAGTGAGGTGTTCTTGCGGCCCGGCGACAAGGCTGGTCGTCGTCGCAAGCTCCTCCGAGCACCTTGCTCGCCGGGCTCGTTTGCTTTATTTAATAGGGCTACGCGCGGGGCGTGATGATTTCACCCATGCCACCTGATACGCGTGTTTTGAAACCCTCTATCAGGCGGTCGCTGCGACCGACCCAGTCGAGCCCGGGCAGTGGTTTTTATACCGGCTACACCCGGGCGCGATTCTTTGTCCCATCTCTCGCCTATGCACGTTTCCAGTATCCCTTCGGACGTTACGGTGCGACCGACCCGGTAGTTCCCCGGGCTCGTTGTTCTTAAATATGGTTCTTCTCCGAAAAGTGTGGGTAGTAGCATGATAATGGTAGCTACCCTT
>CAYHAT010000094.1:0-8528 GCA_964354675.1 uncultured Actinomycetota bacterium
CCAAAGTGTTGCCCCGGTTATCATCTCCATTTGCCCACACTTCTCGCAGAAGAACTCAAAACTTTAACTTTCCAGCGCAGACAAGCCACGCGCAAAACCATTGAAAGTTCAAGGAACCTTTGGGGTCAGGTCTCAAAACTTTAACTTTCCAGCGCAGACAAGCCACGCGCAAAACCATTGAAAGTTCAAGTTTTGAGACCTGACCCTAGGTGGGAGAACACATCACCGCCAGACAGGTCGTATCCGACTACGACCGGGAAGTCCTCCACCTCCAGCTCGTAGATCGCCTCCGGGCCGAGTTCCTGGTAGGCGACGGCTCTTATGGCGCGGACCCTCGAGCCGAGCAGGGCCGCCGCTCCACCCACCCCTACCAGGTAAAGGGAGCCGTGTTCGCGCAGGGCGCGACGCACCTCCGGAGAGCGCGGGCCTTTACCTATGAAGGCCGCCACTCCTTCTGCGGCCAGCCGGGGCGTGTAGGGGTCCATGCGGGAAGCGGTGGTGGGGCCAACCGAACCTGCCGGTTTTCCCCTCGGTGCCGGGCTGGGTCCGGCGTAGTAAACGGACGCGTCACGCAGCTCGACCGGCAGTGGCTCTCCCTTCTCCAGCGCCTCCACCAGTCTGCGGTGTGCCTGGTCCCGGGCGGTTATCAATGTTCCCGAAAGCAGCAGGCAGTCCCCAACCCTCAACCCATCGCGTATCTCCCGGGTCAGAGGCAGGTTGACCCTCCTTCCCTCAGTCTCTCCGCCGCCCTCAGGCCTTTTCTTCTTCCCCACCCGGGGTGCCCCCTTCGTCTTCCCGCTCATTCCCGTTTACACCCGTATCCACTTTATCCTCGCTCGATCCCCTCCGGATCAGCTCCTCCTCCAGTGCCTGTTCCGCCTCTGACAAGTATGCCATCTCTTCCACCACTCTCTCCGCGCTAGTCTCTGTCACAGCTGCGGCCTCGCCGCGGACAGCGGTCTCCTCCCCCGGCTCGCAGACCACGTCCTCCTCCGCTGCCTGCTTCCTCTTGAAGATCTTGTCGTGGATGTCCCAGCCGAAGTAATGATGGAGGGAGCGTTGGCCGTAGAGCCCGGCCAGCAGGATGACGATGCCCCCCAAGAAGAGGATGATCTGAGGCCCGTTGAGCAGATACTGGAAATTGACCACGCTGCTGTCGATGTCCCCCTGGAAAGAGCCGCCCACCCGGATGAACCCGAAGGATATGGGGTCGAAGCCCAGCTTGCGGCCCAGCCCCGTTATGAGGTCCGCCAGGGGACCCGCCAGCATGATGGAGAGAAATATCGAGGCGCGCATTGTCACCTGGATGGTGGCAAAGGCACGGCCGCGGAACTCCTCCTCCAGGGTCTCGTGCAGGAGGGTGACCATGCCTACGATAGCGTATCCCATGCAGGTCCCCCCAGCGAAGACCACGATGAACGAGAGCCAGGTCACCGTGAGCAGGGAGAAGACGAGCACCCCGGCACCGAAGCAGGTGATGGCCAGGCCCAGTATCCTCTCCTTGCGGACGCGGTCCTTGAGCACCCCGGCCAGGATGGAGCCACCCATCATCCCGAAGAGCAGCGTGGTCAGGACGTACATGAAGCTCGCGTTGCTCCCCCCGAGGACGTACTTGACGAAGCCCACCGTGAGCACGTAGATGGTGCCGCCGCCGAGGAAGCAGGTAAGGGTGAGGATGAGGATGATGCGGGTCAGCGGATTGTGCCGCAGGTAATCGAACCCCTCCTTGAAGTCCTGCTTCACCTGGCTGGTGGACATGCGCACCCTCTCCTCCCTGGAGCGCCTCTTGAAGCTGATGTGATAGATGAGCCAGGCGGAGATGATAAAGGTGAGGGAGTCGACTACGAAGGCAGCCTTGTTCGGATCGACGTATCTTCCCATGAACTCAGGGTTGACCCGTCCCAGCCATGCGAACAGGCCGATGACGGTCCCCGCGATGGCGGTGCCGAAGGCCATGGAGGCATAGAGGGTGAGCATGTTCAGGGAGTTGGCGTTGGTCAGCTGGTCCGGCTCCACCAGGTCGGGGATGCTCGCATCCTTGGCTGGACCGTAGATGATGGAAAAAGTCTCCATGATGAATACCAGTATGCAGATGGCGAGCAGGTTGGTGGCGAAGGGCAGCACGAGCACCAGGGCGGCCCGGCTCAAGTCGCACAGGATCAGGGTGCGCTTGCGGTCGAGCCGGTCGATGATGATCCCTGCCAGGAATCCCAGCAGGACAGCGGGGAGGAACTTTGACAGCATCATCAGGCTGATGGCATAGCTCTTACCCCCGGATAACTGGTCCACGAAGGCGAAGAGGACGGCCACGATGACCCAGTCCCCGATGGCCGAGATCATCTGCCCCGCCCACAAGCGGAGGAAGTCACGGTTGCGCAGCAGGTCGCGGTAGGCAGCGGGCTTTATCTGGAGGTCATCCTCGGTGCGCTGGAAGGTGCGGGCGCTCTTTTCCCTATCTACGCATTCTTTGTCGGCCTTTATGTCCCTGGACTCCATCTCATACCTCTGTGGTGCAACGCCGGAGGGAGTGGCAGCACAGGACGACTCCCACGGGCAGGCTGGCGATGTGGGCGGGCGCCTCTTCCATGTGCACGTCCAGGGCGGTCACGTCACCTCCCAGTCCCGCCGCCCCGATGCCCGATGCGTTGATGCACTCGAGTATCCCCTCCTCCAGTTCCGCCAGCGCCCCGCGCGGGTGCCGGCTGCCCAGCGGCCGCAGCAGGCTCTTCAGGGCCAACTCGATGGCTCCCGACGCGTCGGACCCGACTCCTACTCCCACCACGATGGGCGGACAGGCCTGGGCCCCTTTCAGTCGTACCGCTTCCAGCACCGCTCTCTTTACGCCCTCCCCACCCTCACCAGGCAGGAGCATGAAAAGGCGGGTGGCGTTCTCGCTCCCCCCTCCCTTGGCCAGCAATGTGAGGCGCGCCCCCCCCACCGGGCCTCCCTCGTCCACGTGGAAGACGAGCGGTGTGTTGTCTCCGCGGTTGGCGCGGCCGAAGAGCGGGTCGTCCACCAGGGAGGACCTCAAGGGAATCTTCGCCGTGGCCGTGCGCAGACCTTCATCCGCAGCCGCGACGAAACCGTGGGGCAAAGCCGCATTCTCTCCCAGCTCTATAAAGAGGTGAAACATGCCGGTGTCCTGGCACAAGGGGAGGCCTTCCCGACGTGCTATGCGCGCGTTCTCCACGAGCATCTTCAGGGCGTAGCGCGCCAGGGGTCTTGACTCGGTCTCCGCCGCGCGCAGCAGCGCATCCTCCACGTCCCGCGGAAGGTCGATGCTGGCCCGCAAGGCCAGCTCCTCCACCGCGGTGGAGATCTCCTCAGGTGCGAATACCCTCGAGCCACTCATCCAGCTCGTCCATCCTCTCCTTGATCATGCGGGCGCATGCCTCCAGCCCTTCGCGCTCCGCCGGGAGGAGTTCCAGCTCCACTATGCTCTTCCAACCTCCCCGTCCCAGGACCACCGGTACCCCCAGGAACACTTCCTCCAAGCCATATTCTCCCTGCAGCCGCACGCTGGCGGTGACCTGGTAACCTTCGTCCGCCAGGACGGCATGGACCATGCGGGCCACACAGGCCGAGGGGGCGTAATAGGCGCTGCCCTTCTTGAGCAGCGACACTATCTCCGCTCCCCCGTCCCTGGTCCGCTCCTCCAGCTCCCGCAGCCTCTCGGCGGGGAGGAGTTCGCTCAGCGGGACTCCGGCCACCGCAGTAAAGCGGGCCAGGGGAAGCATGGCGTCACCATGGCTGCCCAGGACCATGGGCAGCACCTGGCCGGGGGGGACATCCAGTTCGCTGGCGGCGAAATAAGCCAGGCGCGAACCGTCCAGCAGCCCGGCCATGCCCATCACCCTGTGCCGGTCCCACCCCGTGATCCTCCAGGCCAGGTGGGACATCTCGTCAAGGGGGTTGGTGACCATGATCAGTACGCAGTCCGGCGCCTCCTCCTGCAGGGCTTCGACCACCTCTTTGACCACCGACGCGTTCTTCTCCAACAGGTCCGACCTGGACATGCCGGGCTCGCGGGGGAATCCCGCCGTCATCACCGCGATATCGCTACCCGCGGCCAGTCCGTATTCGCTTCCCCCCACTACCCTGGCAGATGACGAGGTGAGCGGCAGGGATTGAGAGATATCCAGGGCCTTGCCCTGCGCCAGCTCGCCGTAGATGTCGATGAGCGCCACGTCGGCTTCACCCTGCTCGGCCAGGCGCATGGCCGTCGTGGAACCCACCTGTCCCGCACCTATCACGGCAACCTTGTGCATGGACCCTCCTTTTCCCGTCTTCACACGCCTACGCTATTCTCCTATAACCCCTTGAGCCCGCGCAAATCGAACGTTGTTTTTCCTACCCGGGCCTCGGGGTGGGTGCTTTGTAGGCCTGGGGCCTTGGGGTAACGGTCTCCGCTCCGCGCGCGCGGCTGGTGAAACCTTCTCTTGCCAGCGACAAGGCTGTTCGGGCTGCGCAAGCTCCGCCCGAGCACCTTGCTCGCCGGGCTTGCCAGCCCTTTTTCAGCCGCTTGCGATGTCGCTCCGACCGACCCCATAGTTCCCCAGGCTCGTTTGTCCCAGGCCTGGCACGCATACGACTGCGCACGACGCCCGACAGCCTGCAGCGCGAAAGCGCCAGCGCCGTCCGCGGCGCGACGGTGTCCAGTGCCTTAACATTTCCGAATGTTAAGGCCTGGCACGTGTACGTACGTGATAAAGCGAGAGGAATCGCGATGGAGCCGGAGATGGAGCGTTCTATTGCGTGCTTTCTTCCGCCTTGGCCTTGGCCTTGGCCTTGGCTTTGGCTTCCTTCTTGGTGGGGCAATCCGGGTCCAGGCAGAAGATCCAAGGCCGGCGTCCTTTGTTCACTACCCGCACCTTGGGGGATCCGCAATCGGGGCATATCTCCCCGGTGGGCATGATGGTACCGGTCTGGGGCAGGGGGTAGGTGGTGGTGCAGTCCGGGTAGCCGCTGCATCCCACGAACCGCTTCTTACTCTTCTTGGCTCTGACGATACGCAGGTTGGACTCGCACTTCGGACAGGCGCCCAGGATACGGTCCTCCTTGATGCCGTTGCGTATCTCGGCGGCCAACTCGTCCTTGCTGTTCTCCAGCAGGTGCATCACCTCGGCGAGCATGTCCCGCGATTTATCCACCACCTCCGCCTGGGTCTCGGCTCCTTCAGCGATGGCGTCCATGTCCCGCTCCAGCGCGGCGGTCATCTCGGGCGAAGAGATGACGCCAGCGTACTTGCGCAGGGCTTCGGTCACCGCTGTGCCCGTCTCGCTGGGAGTGATGGGGTCCCCGTAGATATAACCCCTGCCGTAGAGACCCTCTATGATGGAGTGGCGGGTGGACTTGGTGCCCAGGCCCAGCTCCTCCATCTTCTCTATGAGCTTACCCTGGTTGTAACGCGGCGGCGGCTGGGTCTCTCCCCTCTTCAGCTCCGGAGGCTCATCAACGCGCACGACCTCGCCGACCTCGAGATGGGGCAGCATCATTTCCTTTTTACGCCCGTAAGGATAGTAGCGGTACCATCCTTCATCCGCCGTGCGGCTGCCGCGCGCGACGAAGGGCTCTGGACCGCAGCCGAGGTCGACGCGCACCGAGAGCACCACCGCCTCCCCCGCCAGGGTGGCCATGAAGCGGCGCACCACCAGCTCGTAGATCTTCCATTCCTGCGGGGCCAACCTGGCACGGGAAGCCGCCGCGGTGGGATGGATGGGCGGGTGGTCGGTGGTCTCCTTCTTGCCGCGCGTGGGGGTCAACTTGTCCTGTGCGAGCAAGGACGCACACAACTCCGCGAACTCCTGGCTGGCCGAGAGCTCGCTCAGGATACCGCGCAGATCCAGGGAGGGGGGATAAACGGTGTTGTCCACCCGGGGATAGCTGATGTAACCGTTCATGTACAGGTTCTCGGCGATGCTCATGGCCTTCGCCGCGGAGAAACCCAGCGAGGCGGCTGTGGTGAGCAGGCCGGTGGTGTTGAAGGGGGTTGGTGGCTTGATGCTCCGCTCGCTGGCCTTGACCTCCTTGACCGCTGCCGTCTTCTCCAGGCGGGAGAGGGCCTCCTCGGCTTCTCCCTCGCTGGGGAAGCGCTCCTTGGCATGGACGGCCTGGAAGGTCTCTTTCCCCTTGACACACTCGATCTTCAGGGTCCAGAAAGGGATGGACACGAACTCCTTGCGCTCCTTCTCCCGGTCCACGATGAGGGCCAGGGTGGGGCTCTGTACCCGCCCCACCGAGAGGAAGTGTTTTCCGAGCCGCGTGGAAGCCAGGCTTATAAACCTGGTGAGGCTGGCCCCCCAGATGAGGTCGATATCCTGCCGCGCTTCCCCCGCCGAGGCGAGGTCGTAATACGGGTCCTCGAGACTGGCGAAGACCTTCTTTATCTCCACCGGTGTCAGGGCCGAGAAGCGCGCCCTCTTCACGGGGATGTCCGGGCGCACCTCCTTTATCTTGTTGATGGCATCCACGCCTATGAGTTCGCCCTCGCGGTCGAAGTCGGTGGCGATGATCACCTCTTCCGCTTTCCTCGCCTCTGTCTGTATGTTCTTGATGAGCGTCTTGTTGGTGGGGACCTTGATGATGTCGGCATGGATGAGCTCCCGCGGTTCCACATCCTGCCACTGCTGGTATTGCGCCGGGAAATCCACTTTGAGTATATGGCCCTTCAACCCGATGCAATGCACCTCGTCCCCATTGATGTCAAAGGCATAAACGGGGTTGCGGGACTTCGCCATGGGGCGCGCCTTGCCATCCGAGAGGATGGTCGAGATGCGCTTGGCCGTCGTGTTCTTCTCGGTTATGATCAGCTTCATACCATCTTATCTCCGTCTTTAGGCGTACATTCGGCAAATAGACGTATCATATTTAGACAATAGCGTCAAGGATGCGGCCCTTACGTGTTGCCGCATCTATCGTAAACAGGGGGAGTGACAGGATGCCCCAAGCCAGAAGGGCGAGGGTACACCCGCTACAAAGAAGGCAGCGAATCGCGTATATGCAATGGCAAAGGAAGCATGACCTGGTCCCGCGCATCGCCCCACTATATAGAACAAACCCGCCCGGCGAGCAAGGTGCTCGGCGGAGTCCTCGGAGTCCGACCAGCCTTGTCGCCGGGCCCGGAAAAAAACCCCCCCCCAACCAGTTGTCTACTTGATGAACAAGGGCGCGAAGACGAGCGAGATCACCGTCATCACCTTGATCATGATGTTCATACAGGGGCCCGCGGTGTCCTTGAAGGGGTCCCCAACCGTGTCGCCCACGACCGCGGCGGCGTGGGTCGGGGTCCCCTTGCCCCCCAGTTTGCCGCCCTCGATGTACTTCTTGGCGTTGTCCCAGGCGCCCCCGGAGTTGGCCATGAAGATGGCCATGAGAAAACCGACCACCAGGGCTCCCGCCAGGTAGCCCGCCAGGGCCTCCGCGTTCCAAAGGCCGATGAGGATGGGGCTCGCAACGGCGATGCTGGCCGGCGCGATCATATAGCGCAGGGCTCCCTTGGTCGATATGTCCACGCATTTCGAGTATTCCGCCTCCACGCCCTCCTTGCCCTCCAGCAATCCCGGTATCTCCCGGAACTGGCGGCGCACCTCCTCCACCATCTTGTTGGCGGCCTTACCCACCGCGCCGATGGCCAGGGCGGAGAAGAGGAAGGGGAAGGCGGCGCCCAGGAAGAGGCCGATGATGGTCTGGTAATTGGCCAGGTTGATGCTGGGCACCTTTGCAGCGTCGGTAAAGGCCTTGAAGAGCGCCAGGGCCGTAACCCCCGCCGATGCTATGGCGAAACCCTTGGCGATAGCCGCGGTGGTATTCCCCGCGGAATCCAGGCTGTCGGTTATCTCGCGCACCTCCTTCGGCTGCTTACTCATCTCCGCGATACCGCCCGCGTTATCCGCGATGGGCCCGTAGGCGTCCACCGCGACCACCGTGCCGGTGGTCGAGAGCATACCGATGGCTGCGAGGGCGATGCCGTAGATGCCGCCGGTCGCTCCCGCCGCGGCTCCCGCTCCACCCATGGCCCAGCGTCCCGCCAGGTAAGCGGCGGCGATGGCGCCGACCAGCAGGATGATGGCGCCGGTAGTCGATTCCATCCCGGCTCCGATCCCGGAGAGTATGTTGGTGGCCGCTCCCGTTTCACTTGCCTTGGCGATATTCTTCACGATGGGGAAAGCGTCTGATGTATAGATCTCCGATAACTGCCCGATGAGCATGCCCGCGAAGAGCCCGGCCACTATCCCGATGAAGAAGCCGACCGGGTGAACGACGCCGGGAGTGTCCTTGAGGAACTGGGTCACCAGGAAGAAGGTAGCGATGGTGGTGAGGATGGCCGCCCCATAGGTCGCGAAGGAAAGGGCTCGCCCCGGGTGAGTGCTGGTCTTGGCCCGCACGATGAAGCTGGCCAGTATGGAGCAGATGATGCCCACCCCGGCGATGGCCAGGGGAAGGACCATGCCCTTCCACTCCTGGCCCGGGGCTATGCCCGCGAAGAGGATGGCTCCACAAACTAGATATGAGGAGCTAAAACCAATCAC